>DATLNN010000073.1:0-3092 GCA_035536695.1 Pyrinomonadaceae bacterium
TCGGAAAAGCCCGTTTTTATTACCTCCGATAGTGCTGAATTCGACCATAACACCGAAACCGCAAATTATACGGGAAATGCCCGCGGCTGGCAGGACGCTAATTACGTCCGCGGAAACCGAATATATCTGGACCAGCGGGCCGGCAAGCTTCTCGCGGAGGGCTCCGTCCAGACAGCCCTTTACAACGCCCGGATCAGGCAAAAGGGAAAGGAGACGAATGTCCCGACCTATGCCGCCGCGGCCACGATGACATACGAGCGTGATAAGCGTCTGCTGCAGTACCGAACGGCTGTCGATATCAGACAGGGAACCGACCGTATTACCGCCGGTGCGGCGGATGTATATCTGGACGAGAAGAACGAGCTATCAAGGACCGTTGCCGAGTCGAATGTTGTGATCACACAGCCAAATCGCAAGGCTACGGGCGATTGGGCCGAATACGCCGCAGGTGAGGAAACTGCCGTCCTCCGCGGGAGTCCGGCCACCGTCAGCGACGCCGAAAGCGGCTCGTCTCAAAGCCCGCAACTCACATTTTACATGCGCGAGAACCGGGTGGTATCAGCCCAACAGCCTAAACAGACGACGCCGGGCCGCTCGCGGTCCGTTTACAAGGTAAAGCCCAACCCGTAAACCCAAATGACCAGTTCAGACGGTAGAACGGACGCGGCGGCGTCAAACGGTGCGTCCGGGGTTGGGGCCTCCGACGCCTTGTCTGCGTTCAACGTCCAGAAAACCTACAGCGGCCGGCGCGTAGTCGACGACGTCAGCATCAACGTGCGCGAGGGCGAGGTCGTCGGTCTGCTCGGTGCCAACGGTGCCGGAAAGACCACCACGTTCTACATGATGGTCGGTCTCGAGCAAACAGAGCGGGGCAAGATCTTCCTCAAAGATCGCGATGTTACCCACCTGCCCATGTATCTGCGGGCCCGGCTGGGGCTCGGCTATCTACCCCAGGAACCATCTGTTTTTCGAAAACTAACAGCCGAACAAAACATCCTGGCCGTGCTCGAGACCATGAAACTTTCACGCGCCGGACGGTTCGCACGTCTCGAAGAGCTGCTCGAGGAATTTGGTATAACACACGTCAGAAAGGTCCGCGGCGACGCCCTCTCAGGCGGCGAAAGGCGCCGAGTCGAGATCGCCCGCTGCCTCGCAACGGAGCCCCGCTTTATCCTGCTCGACGAGCCCTTCGCCGGCATCGATCCGCTCGCCATCGACGACATTCGCGAGATCATTCTCTACCTCAAAAAACAGGGAATCGGCATCCTCATCACCGACCATAACGTCCGCGAAACCCTCGGCATCACCGACCGCGCGTACATCCTCTCCGAGGGCCGCATCCTCCGCTCAGGCCGCCCCGACGAACTCATCGCGGACCCCGAGGTCAGACGGCTGTATTTGGGCGAAAGATTTTCGCTTTGACCCCCGCTATAACGCCGCGTCAGCCCGCCAATGCCCGCGATGCAAGTCAGAACCGGGAGCGATAGCGACCGGATTCCGATTCCGATCGCACGAACCGCGAAGGGTCTCAATTGGGATTCTTTTGATGAAGGTCGATGATATAATGTGCAGCAAGAGGACGGCTGGTTATGCCAATAATTGCAGAAGCAGAAAAAATCGTACTTAATCTCCCCTTGCGTGAGCGCGGTGAGTTTGCGGCGAAGCTGCTTGCAACGCTGCGACCGTCGGAGGCGGATGAGGATGCCATCATCACCGAAGCCATACGTCGAAGCGAGGAGTTAAAGATGAACCCGACCATCGCTGTTTCGCTTGAAGACCTGGACCGGCAGATGCTGGAAAGATTCGGATGGAAGTGACCTTTCATCCAGAAGTCGATAACGACCTGTTGGATGCGATGGAATATTATTCACAGGAAGCGAGCCCGAATTATTTCTATTCCGAATTCGTCGTTGTGCCAAAATAATTGAAAGTCGTGCAGCGTCCTTTCCACTCTATACGCTCCAACTAAGACGAATAAACTTCCATCGTTTTCCGTATCATGTCCTTTTTGAAATTATCAACGACCAAACAGCTCAGTTGGTTGCAGTGAAACACGATCATATGCATCCAGCTCGTTAGATCGACAATGAAACTTGAAAATTCGTTCCGTGGAAAAGCTATGAAAACGCTCACGCTTCTGGTATTCGTTTTGGTCGTGTTCGCGCTCGCGTGCAAGCTTGGCGACTCGGGCCTTTTTGGCGGGTCCGGTGGCGGCAATGCTTCAAATACTGCGTCCTCGGCTGGGGCGGACCCAAAAAGCGATGTAGTTCAGGCATCGAAAAAGCTGGTCGCTCTTCCGTCTTTTTCCGCTAAGATGGAAGGTTTCGGGCAGATGGAGATCAAGCAGCAGGTCGATTTCGTCGCCCCTGACCGCTTTCATGTTACTTACCTCGCGGGTGCCGCCCCGGGCATGGAAATTATCGCGATCGGCGACCAGTCCTGGATGAAGGCGGCTGGAGGTAACTGGAGCAAAATGCCCGGCGGGCCGAATACGGCGACCCCGAACCTTCGCGACTCGTTTACCGACGAAGGCCTAAAGACACTAACCGACGTTAAGTTCGAGGGCGACGGCACCGTCGACGCCAAACCCACCTTTGTTTACACATACAAAAATGTAACTCCCAAAGGCAGCTTCCCGTTCAGCGCCAAGATGTGGGTCGACAAACAAACAGGTGTGCCGCTGCAGCTCGTCGCCGATTACACCAACGGCGTGCTCAAGCAAATGACCGTAAAATACGACACGGCATCACCGGTATCCATCGAACCTCCGATCAAATGAGCGAGCCATAGCGGAGGGCCGTCGGCGCCCGCCCCGCGCCTGTTCTCAGAACGCCATCGGTTGCGTTGCATCACTACGATTTCTTGCAATGTATGGCACAGTATGCTATGATTCAGCCGCACGGATTTGCATGTTTGCGGTTCTTGTTCTTTGAAAAATGAAAAGATCTCCACCCCGGGTGGATGTGCGCTGCTATAGTGCGGACTTGGTACCACGCTCGGCGCATAGCATTCGGTTCCGGTGTGGCTTGGAACGAGACGGTTTTCAGGTTAACCTCATTGTTTTCAACAGTTTCCGTTTCGTCCCAACCTGT
>DATLNN010000074.1:0-7054 GCA_035536695.1 Pyrinomonadaceae bacterium
GAAAAGGGCGACACAAATAAATTGCCGCCGCTCGACACGATTACCCGGACCCCTCTGGCGAGCCCTGAGGCACCGGTCACAACTGAAGAGAGCCGTAAGCCTGAATTTGCGAAGATAAAGCGGATACATATACCCGCGGAACACGTTGAGTTAGAGAGTAGTGACGTATCCGCTGCGTCTGACGCGATCGAGGATCTGGCGCCTATGTCGATGCGGTTTGGGGCCGGACTGTTCGATCTGATTATTGGTGTATTTGCGGGCATGCTACTTCTTTCGCCCATTGCGTTTACCGGTAGCGACTGGTTCTCAATGGCTGGCCTTGCCGCGTTCGCCGGTGCAACTTCGATCTTTCTGTTTCTGTACATGACTATCTGCCTCGGGTTTTTTGGCAAGACAATGGGGATGCGCCTCTTTTCGCTCGAGCTTGTCGACGCCGTGGAAAACGAGTATCCCACCCTGCGGCAGGCGGCGGCCAACTCAGCACTCTTTCTCCTCACCCTTCCGTTCGCGGGTGCTGGATTTCTGACGCTCTTTTACAACGAAGAAAAGCGTGCGGTCCATGATCTGCTATCGGGGACGATATTGGTAAGAGAGTTTTAGTGAGGTAACTTCGGTAATGGCAAAGCCCGAAACGCGAGCACACGCGCTTTGGGCTTTTTAGCGCCTCAACTACACTCTTAAGCATGCAGGCAACCCCGCAGGAAAAATGGCCGCCGACGGAAAACGTCTCCGGACCGGAGAAACCCCGCCGCGAACGTGCAGAAGAGACGCGGGCACGTTTTGAGGCCCTCGCCGCGGCGGCTCGACGAAAAACACTAAATCTGATATCAAAGCGGCAGAAACTGATCGCGAACTTGCGCTCCGATCTTGAAAAGCATGGCGACGCCGAGCAATGGAAGCGGTTTGGCGACCTTGTACTTGCCAATATCGGCACGGCAGAACGCCAGGGCGATCATGTGATCGTGACCGACTATTTCGACGACGACGCGCCGAAGATGAAGATCGATGCCGAACGCCATATTCCTCTAAATGAGGTCGCGGAAGGCTATTTTCGAAGATACGTCAAGGCCCGGAACGGTAAGCGCGTGATCGCGCAGCGGATCGAGGCGACCGAGGCGGAGATCGAGCGACGCCGCGAAACGCTCGATAAGATCGACGCCGCGATCGAGGCGGGCGACGAAGCATACCTTGAGGCTGTAATTGACCCAACGGCCAAGCCTCTATTTTCGAGACAAAAGAAAAAGGTGGAAGCCGGATTTAAGGGGGCTCGCCGATTCGTCTCGTCCGACGGTTTCGAGATACTGGTCGGAAAAAAGGCAAAGGACAATGATTTTCTGACCTTTCGGGTGGCAAAGTCGCTCGACCTGTGGCTACACGCCGCCGATTACCCGGGGTCACACGTCGTCGTCAGAAACGATCGGCGAAACGAGATCCCCCCGAAAACGCTCCTTGAGGCCGCCCAGCTTGCCGCGTTTTACAGCGACGCGCGGGAAAAGCCGAAGGCGGCGGTGAACTATACAGAGAAAAAATTTGTAAATAAACCGAAACGGTCCGCGCCGGGCCTGGTCCGACTGGCAAGCTTTAAGACTATCCTGGTCGAGCCTCAGGTCCCCGAGTTTAAGCTCCCTCAGCCATAGTCTTTTCGAGCGTTTCTTTCATCGAGTTGATGACGCGCGCACCGCCGCCGACAAATACGCCGCGAAGATGGCCCTCGCGGTCAATAAGAAGTGTCTGCGGTACTACTTGTTGCTTCGTGATCCGGTAAAACTGTTCTGTCGTCGCGCCAGGGCTGCGCACGATGGTATAATTGAGCTTCATCTTATCCGCGAATGTTTTTATCGCCTCGACGCCCTCCGGCGAGCCGTTCTGATCGCCGATGTTCATACCGACTATCTCGAATCCGCGGTCGCGATAAAGATCCTGGAGCTCAACCAAATGCGGCATTTCGGCCCGGCAGGGCCCACACCAGATGCCCCAGATGTTGACGAGCAGGACCTTGCCCTTTCGATCGGAGATCCTGGTTTTTGCGCCATCGAGAAGTTCCAGTTCGGCGTCGGCCAGGGTTGAAGCAAGCGGCGGATAAACCGAAATTTTCTTCTCATCGCCCTTGGTCGCTGGATTCGCAGGCACCGCGTTTGACCCGGCCTGTTGCGCGGATGAGCAGCCCGGCGAAAAGATCGCGACGGTCAAGATGATAAGTAGAGCAAGGCTCGAAAAAAGATCTTTCATTGTTTCCTCGGTTGGCGCTTCACTTCGCGCGCGCGACGCGAACGGCTAGTGCCAATCATACAAAATCCACAGCTCAATAGCACGATGACCGCCCGCCAAATTTTCTTTTATGACGTATAATGTTATAAACGATCACTAAATTTATTCCCAAACTTTATGCTCTTTCTTTCGCAGTCGGCGACCGTGTATGGTATCGATGCACTGATCGTTGACATCGAAGTCAATCTGCAGCCGGTGGCCAACGAGGCCGACGTGATCCCCCCGTTTACCATCGTCGGCCTGCCCGATACTGCCATTCGCGAGTCGCGAGAGCGTGTGCGGGCCGCCATCACGAACAGCAAGTACTTTTTCCCGTTTCACAAGACAACCATCAATCTCGCACCCGCCGATGTGCGCAAGGAAGGGGCGGCCTTTGACTTGCCTATTGCCCTCTCGATACTCGGTGCCGCCGGCGATCTGGGTGTGGACAACGTTGATAACGTTCTGAGCATCGGCGAATTGTCTTTGGACGGGCGTGTTCGACCGATCCGCGGGGCCCTGTCGATCGCGCTCAAAGCGCGAGAACTCGGCATTTCAAACCTCTTGCTGCCCGAGGAAAACGCCCGCGAGGCAGCGGTAGTCAGCGGCCTGAATGTTTACCCGGTCAAGGACCTACGCAGGGCGGCCGAACTCATGCAGGACCTTCAATCGGGCCACCCGACCCAGGTTCTCCCGCTGAAACTTGATATTTCAGAGCTGAAGACGCGTGAAAACCGGTATCCCCTAGATTTTAACGAGGTGCGCGGCCAGCAGACGGCAAAGCGTGCCCTGGAAGTGGCAAGCGCCGGCGGACACAATATTCTTTTCCTGGGGCCGCCCGGTTCGGGCAAGACGATGCTCGCAAAGCGTCTGCCGACGATACTGCCTCCGCTTGAGTTTGAAGAGGCGATCGAGATAACAAAGATCCATTCCGTTGCCGGTTTGACTGGCAAGTCCGGTCTGATAGTCGAGCGGCCGTATAAATCGCCCCATCACACAGTTTCTCAGGCCGGCCTTATCGGCGGTGGTTCGATACCAAAGCCCGGCGAGGTCAGCCTGGCGCACCTCGGCGTTTTGTTCCTCGATGAACTGCCGGAATTTGACCGCAGCGTCCTCGAGGTCCTACGGCAGCCGATGGAGGACAAGACGGTCACGATCTCACGGGCCGCAACTTCGCTTACGTTTCCGGCCAATTTCACGCTGGTCGCCTCGATGAACCCATGCCCATGCGGCTACTTCGGTTCGAGCCGCGAGTGCAAATGCTCGCCAATGCAGATACAGCGATACGTCGGCAAGATATCGGGGCCATTGATGGACCGGATCGATATTCATATAGATGTGCCGGCCGTAAAATTTAACGAGCTCCGCGGCCGCGGCGTTGCCGACGGTGACAGCTCCGAACAGATCAGAGAGCGGGTTATTGCCGCGCGCGATCGGCAGCTTGCCCGGTTTAACGGTGATGGGGTCTACTCAAATTCCGCCATGTCGCCAAAACAGATCCGTACGTACTGCACCCTCGACGCCGACTGTGAAGGACTGCTCGAAAGAGCGATGCTAAAACAGGGCCTCTCGGCCCGCGCGCACGACCGTATCCTAAAGGTCTCGCGCACGATAGCAGACCTTGACGCCAGCGAGAACATCCAGCCCGGCCACATCAGCGAGGCTATCAGTTATCGGTCACTTGACCGGAACTATTGGGCGTGAGGCCTCAGTCTTATGGACGCTTGGCGAAAGATACAGCATAATTTATCAGATGGCCTCCGATTTTAAGCAGCAGCTCGCTATAGATGATCTGGTCCGTCGCAAGAAACGCTTTCGCCAATATATGCGCAATCATTCACCGACCGAAAAGATTCGAGAACTGGAATCCCTTCAGCGTCGGACGTATGAATTGTTGAAAGTGCGAGAATAGAACGGCGGACGCCCTATCCCGGATGGTTGGCGTCGGTGGAGAACGCGCCCAGGATGATCTGGGCGTCAGTAAATAAGACTCTTCCTGACCTAGTGGAGCAAATGAATCCAGCTTTAGTCGGTTTCGATACAATTCCGCAGACGATCCCGCATTTTTGTTTTGAGTCGTTTCGGCGGCACAACAAGCGCGATGCGTTGGCCTTTAAGGCCGACAACGCCTGGAATTACCTTAACGGCAATGAGGCGATCGCTCGGGTTAAGCGGATCGCGATGGGGCTGGCTGCCCTCGGCGTGGAAGCCGGTGACCGGATCGCGATCATTTCCGAGAACCGTCCTGAATGGTCGCTGGCCGATCTGGCTATTCTGAGCGTGCGGGCCGTCAATGTACCTATCTACACCACTCAGGCGGTCGAACAGATACGCTATATTCTTGAGAATTCCGGTGCGCGCTTTCTGTTCATCTCGGGTAAAAAGCTTTGGAAGCATGCCGAGAACGCCATCCAGAGTGTTGAACAGCTCGAAAAGCTTATTTTCTTTGACTCAGACGGCTCAGACGGCGGCGGCCGAGCGATCACGCTGGCCGATGTTGAGTCGATGGGCGACGGGCACGCCGAGATCGATGCCGACGTTATCGAGCGTTCGATGGCTCAGATCGCACCGGACGATCTCGCCACCATCATCTACACATCCGGCACGACCGGCGAGCCGAAGGGCGTGATGCTCACCCACGATAATTTCGTTTCCAACATTCTCACGGTCTCAAATGGCCTGCCTATCCGCTCGACCGACCGCAGCCTGTCCGTGCTCCCGCTTTCGCACATTTTTGAGCGGACGGTGTTCTACGTGCTGTGCTCCAACGGTGTATCGATCCACTATTGCGCTTCCTTCGATCAGCTGGCGTCGCATCTCGTCGAGGTCAAACCGACTATAATGACGGCCGTCCCGCGCCTGTTCGAGCAGGTCTATCACAAGATAGTGAAGCAGGGTAAAGCAGCCGGCGGTTGGAAGACGAGGCTCTTTGAATGGTCGCTTGATGTCGGGCAGGAGTATTGGGCGGTCAAGGATGCGGGGGATTCGGTCTCGCCTATTCTGGCGGCAAAACACGCGCTGGCGAGCCGGCTCGTGTTCTCAAAATGGCGCGCCGGGGTCGGCGGCGAGATCAGGTTTTTTGTTTCCGGCGGGGCGCCGTTGTCCAAGAAGCTCAGCTACGCATTTTGGGCAGCCGGGATACCGATCCTCCAGGGCTACGGCATGACCGAGGCCTGCGTCGTTTGCGCCAACCGCCCCGAGGACAGTAAGGTCGGCTCGATCGGCCGGCCTTTCGACGGCATCGAGATGAAGATCGCGGAATCGGAGGGCGAAGTGCTTGTGCGCGGCCGCAACGTAATGCGCGGTTATTACAACAACCCCGACGAAACGGCCCGTGTTCTCGATGCCGACGGGTTTTACCACACCGGCGACGTCGGGTACGAGGACAACGATGGCCATTTCTACATCACCGACCGTATCAAAGACCTTTTCAAACTCTCAAACGGCAAGTATGTCGCCCCCCTCCAGGTCGAGAGCTTGTTAAAGCAAAGCCCGCTGGTTTCACAGCCGCTCGTTGTCGGCTCGGGCCGCAAGCAAACAGGCGCCCTCATCGTGCCCGACTGGGAGACTCTCAAAGAGGCGATGAAAGATCAAGGTGTCCCGACCGACGGCACCCGGGAAGAACTGTGCGAAAACCCCCATTTTATAAAACGCGTGCAGCGTGACGCCGTCGACCTGACCCGCGAACTCTCGGACCACGAACGAGTGAAACGCGTCTACCTGCTCCCCCGCGAATTCTCCATCGACAAGGGCGAGATGACCCCGACGCTGAAAATAAAACGCTCAGTGATCGACGAAAAATATTCCGAGGCGATAGACGAGATCTGCGGGTCTTGAGCCCCGGAACGGCGCTGTAAGCCGCCGTACTCTACTTAACTCCGCGAGGAATAAATTTTCCAACCGATCACTTCAGGTATTTCTTAAAGTGCTCAAGCGTGCGCTCCCATGCCAGTTTAGCTGATTCGGCGTCGTAGCGCGGAGTGGTGTCATTGTGGAACCCGTGTTGTTTGCCTTCGTACATGAAAGACTCAAATCTTTTCTTGTTTTCTTTTAGGGCTGCCTCGTAAGCGGCGATGTTGGCGTTGATGCGCTGGTCGTTGCCGGCGTAGTGGAACATCATCGCGGCCTCGATCTTTGGCACGTCTGCCACGCCGGCCTGGTTGCCGTAAAAGGCGACGCCGGCATTGAGGTCCTTACCGAGACGAACTGCGAGCTGATTGACCATCCCACCGCCGAAGCAGAAACCCACGGCGCCCAGCTTGCCGGTGCTGTCGGCGCGTTTCTTGAGCCACATGGCCGAGGCGACGAAATCCTCGGTCATCTTTTTGCCGTCAACGGTGCGAAAGGCCGCGGCGCCTTTTTGCTCGTCGCCTGGATAGCCACCGACAGAGGTCAACCCGTCCGGGGCGAACGCCATGTAACCGGCCTTGCCGAGCCTGCGCGCCACGTCCTCGATATACGGATTTAGCCCACGGTTCTCATGGATAACCAGTACCGAGGCGAATTTCTTACCCTTTGCGGGCCGCGCCATGTAACCCTTGATCGACCCGTTGCCCGCCGGCGACTCAACAGTCTCGTAACCCACCTTCAGGTCCTTATCGTCCTTCGGCACCTGCTGCGCCCACGCATAGTTCGGCTGCAGGCTCTCGAAGATCGCCGCCACGGTCAGCCCGCCTACGGCGAAGCGTCCAATGTGATTCATGAACGACCGACGGTCCATATCACCATGCTGGTATTCATGAAAAAGGTCCAATAACTCCTGCGGGTATTCGTCAGCGGTTTTGCGTTCCATGTTTTTCTCCTAGGT
>DATLNN010000075.1:0-4116 GCA_035536695.1 Pyrinomonadaceae bacterium
AACACGACCCGCGGAGGAATCCGAGTCGAAAACCGCGATTCTTCAACCACCCGCTGAGTTAACGCCGCGCGGCGTGGGCAAACGATTGCTGGCCGTACCGTTTGTGGTCGCGATCATTGTCCTCGGAGGATTCTTCTCCTATCAATATTTTGCACCAGCCAAACAGATCGAATCGATCGCCGTGATGCCGTTTGTCAATGAGAGCGGGAATGCTGATCTCGAATACCTCTCCGACGGGATGACGGAGACGCTGATCAGCAGTTTGTCGCAGTTGCCGAATCTGAATGTTAAGGCGCGCTCCAGCGTTTTTCGATACAAGGGGAAAGACACAGACCCGCGAAACTTGGCAAAAGAATTGAACGTTCAGGCGATCCTCAATGGACGTGTCACCGGGAGGGGTGACCAATTAACCGTGAGTTTGGAATTGATTGACCCGCAGACGGAATATGCGATCTGGAGCCAACAATACAGTAGCCGGCAAAACAATCTCGTTACTCTTCAGAATGAAATTGCCCGGGACGTTTCCGGCAGGCTTAGATCCGAAGTTTCGGGCTCGAACGGGCAGCGTTTAACAAAAAAATACAGTGAGAATGCCGAAGCCTATCAGCTATATCTTTTGGGCAGATTCCACTGGAAAAAACGGACCAAAACAGATATTCATAAGGCCATCGACTATTTTGGGCAGGCGGTTACCAAGGACCCGAGCTACGCATTGGCATACTCCGGACTCGCTGACGCATATTCGACCCTTCAGGGCTACGATAAAACAGTTTCGCCGCGCGAAAGCCAGACGAAGGCTCGCGAATATGGCCTCAAAGCTTTGTCACTGGACGATTCGCTCTCGGAAGTTCACGTCTCGATCGGGTTGATATTGCAAAATGTGGATTTCGATTTCGCCGGCGCCGAACGGGAATTCAGACGTGCGATCGATCTCGATCCCAAAAATGCCGATGCTTATTCTTACTACGCCCTATTTCTTGGTGGACTCGGGCGGTTCGACGAAGGTGAAACTCAGTTTCGCCATGCTCTTGAGCTTGAGCCGGCTTCGCAAAACATCAACCGAAACTACGGCACCTTTTTGATGCTCGCCAGGCGATATGATGAAAGCGAAAAGCAGTTGAGGAAAACAATAGAGCTTGATCCCCATTTCCAGGTTGTCTATCTGACCCTGGCAAACACGCTGATGCTACAGAAGCGCCATGCCGAGTGTGTTGAATTATTTGCTAAATCTCGGGAAGTCGCCGGCAACAACGCTCAGGCCGCCAGTATGCGCGCCAGTTTTGCAAGAGGCGGATGGCGAGGATTTATTCTTGATTTTACCGGGCAGGACTGGATCGCCGATCTTCGTCCGCGATATCAGGATGCGGCCCGCTTCGCGTCGATAGGCGAGAATCAACAGGCATTGGACGCGCTTGAAGATGCTTTGACCGAGAGGGAAGGATTTATGGCCTTCACAAATGTCGATCCTCGCTTTGACCCTCTGCGCGGTGAGCCCCGGTTTCGGGCGCTGTTGAAAAAGATTGGTTTTCCTGAATAGGCTTGCTTACAAGAATTATGAAACGATGCCCTGAGTGCAGGCGTGATTATTTCGACGACACGCTGCTTTATTGTCTCGAAGATGGAACTGCGCTCGTGCAAGGCTCGGTGGCATCGCCCGACGAACCGGCGACCGCGATCTTGTCAGAACCGGGAGCGGTAGCGACTGGGTCCCTCGCCAGCGAATCGCCGACCCGCGCCCAAGTCCATACGACCGATCATACCAAGATCCTCCCAACCCCATCGGACGCTGAGCCTTTGCAAAAAACGGGCGGTGGCAGATCGAAGCCGCTCATGATAATTGGAGCAATCTTTCTGCTGCTGGTCGGCGTCGTCGGCTTCGCGGTGTATGAATATGGGTGGCCGGGTAAACCATCCGCCCCCTTTCAGACAATGAAGATCGAACGGTTAACATCGAACGGTAAGGCCACGCAGGCTGTGATTTCGCCGGACGGAAAGCAAGTGGTTTATGTCATCGACGACGGCGGTAAACGCAGCCTCTGGCTGCGGCAGGTAGCGACGGCGACGGATGTCCAGCTAACGGCTGCGAGCAATGATTTTTTTTACTGGGCCCTGACACTCTCGCCCGACGGCAATTTTCTGTATTACGTCTACGGCGGTACAGTTCGCGGCCGCACGCTTTATCAGATGCCATTGATTGGCGGCAGCCCGAAAAAAATTATTGATGACGTTGGGAGCCCTGTAGGTTTTTCACCGGATGGTAAGCAGATCGCGTTTTCGCGCAGCCGGGAAAACGAAAGTGTGATGATGATCGCAAACGCCGACGGCTCCGGCGAGCGGGAAGTCGCCAAGCGGACGGGCGGAGAGTCGTTTGGAAATCTCTTTACCGGGGGAGTTGCGTGGACGCCCGACGGCAAAAAGATAACATCCGTCGCCAGTAAAAGTGAGCCCGACGGCAGGTTCCAGAATGTGGTGGAAATATCCATCGACGACGGAACTGAACGTCCATTAACTTCGCACAGATGGTATGAAATTCATCGACTTGCTTTGCTCGCGGACGGCAGCGGCCTGCTGGTAACAGCCGCCGAGAAAGCGTCTGAATTCCGCTCAAAGCAGGTATGGTACCTCCCTTACTCAGGAGGCGAAGCACGAATAATCACCCGTGATTTGAATAACTATACGACTATCAGCGTGTCCGGCGATTCGAACTCTATCGTCGCGGTCCAGCAGGAGGAGGCAGCAAATATCTGGATCGCGCCTGACGGCGACTCAGGCCGCGCGGTACAAATTTCGTCGGTGTCTGGCAAGATGGACGGGTTTGACGGCGTCGCATGGACCCCGGATGGCCGGATCGTTTACACCTCGATGGCTGGTGGCACTGAAGCCATTTGGACCATGGACGTCGATGGAAAGAATCGAAAACAATTGTCTTCGGGCGAGGGGGCGGCCTTCTTTCCTTCGGTCTCCACCGATGGCCGCTACATCGTCTTTAGTGCGGACCGCGGACGCGTTAGGAGCGTCTGGAGAATGGACCTCGACGGGAGCAACCAGAAGCAGCTGGCTGAACCAGGCGGCGGCATTCCGCAGGCCACCCAGGAGTGGGTCTTCTTTGGTAATGTGTTTAAGGTTCCGACCGTCGGCGGCGAACGGGTGCGGATTATTGAAGAATCTGGGCTGGGGCGTTGCATTATTTCCCCGGACGGCAAGCTGATGGCGTGTCAGTTAGATCCGTCCGGCGAGGATGCGAAGATAAAAGTTATTTCGACCGCGGATGGGGCCGCAATAAGGGTCTTCGATGTGAAACTCGTATTGCCGAGCCGTATCCGCTGGGCCCCCGACGGTCGCTCCATAACATATGTCTCTCGCCTTGATGGCCTCACAGACATTTGGAGCCAGCCGATTGACGGCGGTGAACCGAAACGGCTGACAAACTTCAAAGCCGATGGGATCTTTTCGTTTGACTGGTCGCGCGATAACAAACTCGTCATCTCGCACGGCAAATCCGATTCGGATGTCGTCCTGATAAGGAATGTAAAGTAAGGCAAACCTAATGAAACGATGCCCTGAATGCAGGCGGGATTATTACGACGACACGCTGAGCTTTTGTCTTGCGGACGGGACGGAGCTTGTCTATGGCCTGGCGGAGGACGAGCCCGCGACGGCAGTCTTGTCAGAACCACCTGCGATAGCGGGTGGTTTAACGCGGCCATCAGATCAGTCGGAATTTAATACCGCCATCCTTCAACCACCCGCTGCCGCAGGTGGCTCTGACACCGTCTCAAAGCGGTGGAAATTTTCTGTAGCCGTCGGCGTCGCTCTTCTTCTGGCGGCTGTCGGCATCGGGTTCGCGATTTATAAATTTTGGGATGCGCCGGATAAACCGTCGCCGTTGATGAAGATTACGCGCTTGACGACAACGGGCAAGGCGACGGTTGCAGCCATTTCGCCCGACGGCAGATACGTCGTTTATGCGATGAACGACAACGGGCAGCAAAGTCTCTGGATGCGTCAGACCGCCACCGAGAGCAACGTGCAAATCGTGCCGCCAGCCGCCAACGTAGAATATGCGCGTTTGATTTTCTCGCCCGACGGAAATTTTCTTTTCTACACGGCGGCGGT
>DATLNN010000076.1:0-6151 GCA_035536695.1 Pyrinomonadaceae bacterium
ATCCCGCTGCCCGAGACCTGCGGCGTCCTCTGCCGGCTCCTCGTGAAGGTATACGACGTGAAGATATCAGTAGTTGGCCCCGGGCGAAAGCGGCCGCTCAGCTCAACCCCGCTTGAGCGTCCGCCCTTTTGATTCTCGTAGCCGCCAAACGGCCGTATCGTCGTGCCGATGCCGGTCACCATGTTACCGAAACCGATGATGTCGTTCAGCTTTGTGTAAAAATATGTCGCAGTCAGCCGTAGGCGATCCCCGGCCAGGTCTTGCTCGATTCCGGCGTCGACCGCGCTCGTCTTTTCAGGTTTCAATAACGGGTCACCCAATGCGACGAACGAGGGCGTGCCAAACGTAGAGAAGAAAGTGCCAAATCTCTCGAATAACGACGGCACCCTGTAGCCATTACCGACATGGGCCCGCAATTTTGTTCCAGAAGAGCGAAAGTAATACGAGGCCGCTCCATCGAAAGTGTAGGCAGTCGGCGGATCGCCAAGCGTCAGCAGAGCGTATGGGGCATTCGTCAGACTAAACTCGGGGCGGCCAAGCCTAAATCTCTGCGCCCTGGCGCTCAACCCGAACTGTAGCCTGCCCTCGGACAAGCTAATTAGATCCTGGAGATAAATCGTATGGCTCCTCTGACGTGCCCGCGTAAAAAAGTCGCCGGTGCCGCTCGGGGTTCGCCCGTCATTCCCGAATTGTTCGGCCTCGAATTCGTAACCGGCCGTGATCTGGTTGCTCTCGTTGGGCGTCAGATTTAGATGTGCATTGATCGTGTGTATCGTCCCGTCAAACCGACTGGTCGATGCGCCCTGAAAGCCGATACCAAGCGGGCCGGCCTCATTTACACGCCGCGTTTTCAGGCACTGATAATAGCCGCCGAAGTTTATTGTGGGCGTGAGCGCATGATCAACCACAAATTGTCCGCTGAAAAACCTCGAGTCCTGCCGATCGTCCGGATCATTGATGTCCGGCATGAACGTCACGCCGCGTATGGCGTCGATGATCGTCGAGTTCGCTGTTGGGGGCGTTCCCGCCGTATCCGGCGCAGAGTTCAATTTAACATCTGCATCCGAAAAGAACAGTCGTCCGGAAATGTTCGTTTTCGCGAAAGGCCTCGCATCGATCCGAGTTTGAAAATTGGTGTTGTGCGCGTCGTCGTCACCGTCGATCCCGTTTGTATAGACTGTTCGCGAAAGGCCCGCACCGATACCGAACCTTGAGTCCTCGGTCCCGTGCGAAATATTGGCGCGAAATCGGCCCAGCCCGAGCCCTCCAAACGCGCCGCTGACCTGCCCGTGAGTGCCCCGTCGAGCCTCCGGCGTTTGAAAATCGATGGTCCCGCCGATGGCGTTGGTCCCATAGAGCGAAGATCCTGACCCGCGCAGCACCTCGATCCTGCTGACACTCGTCAGCGTAAGATCGCTAATGAACGGAGTCGCGTCCCCTGTAATGGCCGACGGGTCGCGAAAGCGGATCCCGTCGATCAATAACGCGGTGTCCTGATTTCTCAGGCCACGCGTCTTGATGGTCGCCACACGGCCAAATCCGCCGGATTGCTGAACACGGAAGCCTGGGATCGTCCGCAGGCTTTCTATAAGAGAGAAATCTGCCCGGTCGCGCATCTGCTGGCCGTCGATCGTGTCGACGGTTTTCGAAACCTGATCTATCGTTTGCTCGGAACCCGCCGAAACGACTACGACGTCCGCCAGTTCGGCAATCTCGACAACTCCGTTTTTCACATTGACGCTCGCACGCTTCGCTCCATAAATCAGTAAATATCTACCATCCGGCACGTTTTCGAATCGATAATTTCCACTTGCGTCGGTCCGAGCATCGAATGAGTCAGACGCTGAGATCAGTCGCACGGGCTGATCGGCCACAACGCGGCCCGAGTCCATCAGCGTTCCCGTCACGCTCGATCCTTGCGCCAAAACACCGAGACAAAACAGAAACAAGAAACCACTTACCTTTAAAAAATTCATGTCATCCCCTTTTCTGCCCACACGCAGAATGGTTCTAAACCCTAACAATACGTGCAAAGTTCCCGGCTTGAACGTAATCACGCCTTTGGCGTGTCTGTTCCTTACGGTTGCGTGGGCAGCGTCGGTTTTTGACCGAACTTCCTTTGCTTCATCTGTCAACATCTTCTGAGTCCCGGCTTTAGGCGGCCTTCCGCTAAGGTGAAGCCGCCTAATGGCTGGACTCAGAACGCTAATAAACCGCGGTAACGCGGACCTTGCCGCTCGACGGATTTTGATCGAGAAGCGCGTCCACGTCGAAAACATTTTTTATGTTTATATTGGTCAACACTTCCGATGGCGGCCCCTTGGCCGCGATCTTTCCCGCCTTGAGCATAATTACGTCGTCGGCAAACTCGGCCGCAAGGTTAAGATCGTGCGTGATCACCACCGCCGATGCCCCCTGTTCGCGACACCTTTCCCTGACGAGCCTCAGCATCATCGCCTGGTGAGCCAGATCAAGATTTGCCGTCGGCTCATCAAGCAGCAAAACCCTTGCGCCCGTTGCCAATGCCCTTGCCAGAACGACCCGCTGGCGTTCCCCGCCAGACAGACTGTTCATCGGCCGCTGCCCGAAGAAAGTCAGGTCACAGTCCGATAGGGCCGCCCTTGCCAAGTCGACATCTTTCTCCGTCTCCCAACCAAAATTGTTCCCATAAACAAATCGGCCGGCCAGTACAAATTCCAGCACGGTCACGGGAAATCGCGTTTCGTTTTCCTGGGCCACGACCGCAATATTTCTGGCGACCTCGCGCCGCGACATAGTCTCAAGCGGCCGGCCGTCTAACGTTATTTCGCCCGACCTTGGGGCAAGCGTGCCGTTGAGCGTCCGGATCAGCGTTGTCTTTCCGGCCCCGTTGGCTCCGAGCAGCCCGATGATTCGCCCCGGTCGCATCTCGACCGACACGGCGCTCAAAACGTCGTATTCGCCATAACCCACCGAAATGTCTCGAACGTCTAGCATCTTCTTGTCAGAACCGGGAGCGATAGCGACTGGGTCCGCGAGGCCACCGGCGACAGAACCCTATCGCTCCCGGTTCTGACTAATTCCTCCGCAACAAATAAATAAACATCGGCGCGCCGACCAGCGCGGTGATCGCGCCAACGGGCAGTTCTCTCGGTGCTATCGCCGTTCTGGCGATCGTATCCGCAAGGACCACAAATATCGCGCCCGCGATCGCCGAAAACGGCACGACCAGCCGATTGTCACTGCCGACGCTGAGTCGGACGAGATGCGGCACGATCAGCCCGACGTATCCTACCGATCCGCTTGCCGCCACTGCGGCGCCGACAACAAGGCTGGCGGAGCCAAAAACCAGCAGCCGGACGCGGCTGACCTCGACCCCGAAGTCAAATGCATCTCTTTCGCCGATCATCATCAGATTCAATGCCCGTGCCTGCGATGTCAGGATGATGGTTCCGATGATCACGGCCGCAAAACTGAGGTAAACGCCGCCGCGCGTCGCCTGTGACAGGTCGCCGAGCAGCCAAAATGTAAAGCTGCGGAGCTTCGCCGCGTCTAGCAGCGTTGTCAGCATAACGATCACGGACGAGAGAAATGTCGTCACGATGACACCCGACAAGACAAGCCGCTCAACATTCATCCCGGCGCGGCTTTGTGCCATGCGATAGACGGCGATCATCGCTAGCGCCGCCCCGGCAAAGGCCAGCAGCGGACGCGAGAATTCAAAGCTTTCAAAGAACACAAAGGCCAGCATCGTGCCCAGCGCCGCCCCGTTCGACACGCCGAGTAAATACGGCTCGGCCAGGGGATTTCTCAGTAGCGACTGCAAACCGGCGCCGGCAACCGCCAAACTCGCTCCGACACACGCGCCCAGCATGATGCGGGGCAGGCGTATGTCATAAAGAATCGAGCTCTGTTGTTCGTTCAGATCAAACAGCGACAGCCGCTCAGCGCCAAACATTATTGCCAACCCCAACGCGACAAGAAATGCCACGCCAAGAAGAACGCCATACTTTTTCCCTTTACTCAATACTTTCGGATCAGACTTCGGATTAGCTGAAAGCTGATAACTGATAGCTGAAAGCTGGTTTGAATGCTCTCGGCTATCAGTTATTCCGGAAATTTCTCCGGGTGTAAAAATCGAGCGATCTGTTCTAACGCGTCAATTAACCTCGGTCCAGGCCGCGACAGCAGATCGGCATTGATCTTATACACACGCCCATTCTTAACGGCCGGCGAATTCCGAAAAACCTCGTTCGGTTCCTGATTGTCAGGGCTCTCCGATAGGATGATTACCTCTGGCCGCAATGCGGAGGCTGTCTCTTTGCTCAATTTGGGGTATGCAGTCTCAACGTCGGACGTAACCGATTTGCCGCCCGCGGCATCCACGATCGCGTTAAGAAACGATTGTTTGCCCACCGTAAAAAGGGGTTCCTTCGATATCTGTACAAACACACGGGCCTTTTCCGCCGCCGCCACAGCCTGTCTGACGACAGTGATCCTGCGACCCAGATTTTCGATAGTTTCTATCGCATCTACGCCCAGCAAATCGTTAAGTTGTCCGAGATTCTTGAGAACACCGTCCATTGATGCAGGATTCGTCACATAAACCGCGATGCCGTTCTGCTCCAATGTCCTGGTAAAATTCTCGATCTGCGAGGCCGTCGACACGAAAACGATGTCCGGTTTGATGGCGACGATCCGTTCTATACTAGGATTCATCGTATCTCCCACCTTTGGAATGGACGCGGCGGCCTCGGGATAGTTGCAGAACGTCGTGACACCTACAAGACGGTCTCCGGCGCCCACTGCAAATATGTTCTCGGTCAGGTTCGGCGCCAGCGAGACGACCCGCCTCACGTTAACAGGAACGACCACCTTGCGGCCGAGATCATCCGTAACCTCGTGGGTTGCCGCACGGGGCTCGTTGACTGCGGGCACGTCCGTCCCGCAGCCCGTGAAGACGAGGGCCTGGGCAAAGATCAATAGTACGAGTTTCTTTTTCACGAGCTAAAATACACAAAAACGCCTTGTTCCACGCACGGGCATCGAGCGAGAAAACAAGGCGTTTAGATTAAGAAACGCGTGTTTGCCTGCGGATGTTTTGACGCGAAACACCTAACATTGGCAATCGGCATTGAAACGGGAATTCTGACTTGGCACCCGAGGTGCTTCACAGTGACGCGATCGTGCGGGAATCTCACCCACTTGCCCCGTTCAAAGCTTTTTATTTACAAAGAGCAATGGATATTGTCCGCCTCGGCGGGTCGTAAGTCAAAGTGCAAAAACCGACTGGAGAGCAAGCGTCTCGCTGGCCAGCGGCCGGGGGCACGCTGAACTGGCGCAAAGCCGCACGCTCTCGAAGACTCGGCGTGGCGAGCGAGACGCTCGCGCTCCAGTCAGGTATCCTATTCCAATGCATTCGCTGACCTATGGCGAGCTGATCCGCGGGAATCGTAATTTTCGCAATCTGCTGGCCGGGCAATTTATCTCCGAGCTTGGGAACTGGTTCAATTTCATCGCCGGACTGGGACTCGTGCGCGTTGTGTCGGACGCCTCGCCGATGGCGGCCGGTTTGTTTTTCGTCGCCCGGCTTTTGCCGTTCGCGTTGATGTCGCCCATAGCGGGAACATTTGTCGACCGGTTCTCGCGCCGGCAGGTGATGATGGTGACCGATCTGCTCCGCGTGGTCATCGCATTGTCCTTTCTACTCGTGACCAGGCCCGAGGACCTTTGGATCGCGTATCTCGCGACCGTTTTCCTCCACACGCTCGGCGCATTTTTCGATGGGGCAAAGAGCGCGGCGACGCCGAATCTGACCGGCAGCGAAGGCCTGCTCGCCGGCACGGCGCTGATGTTCTCGACCCGGTTTTTGCTGATGGCTATCGGCTCGGCATTAGGCGGGTGGGCCGCGGCGGCTTTTGGATACGAGGTCGCATTCGTCATCAACGCGGCTTCGTTTCTGCTCTCGGCCTACACCATCTGGCTCATCCCCGAAGAGGCGACACGTGACGAGGCGACGGGTGCGCGGATGCGAAAGTTTGGTGCAGGCTCGGCCGAAACGCCCAAACGCCCATCATTTCTCACCGAGCTTCGCGAAGGCTTCAGCTATGCCGTAAATAATCATTTTGCGTTCACGATCCTCATCATGAACGTCATCTGGGCGACGGGTGGC
>DATLNN010000077.1:0-10791 GCA_035536695.1 Pyrinomonadaceae bacterium
AGCCTATCGCTCAAAACAGTTAGGGGGAAAGGTCGGACGGTCCCAACTGTCCCACTGTCCCAGCGCTTTTTTCGCGATCTTTCTTGTGTCATCCGGGGTTCATCGGGATGGGTCGTGAATTCTTTTACGGTCCGACCATAATTCACGGTTTTTAAAATATCGCGCGCGCTGGCGGGTCATGATAACGTGTGTTGCGGAGAAAAGCAAGTGTCTTAGCTATGCGACATTTTGGCAATGGTCCGTTCGTGGGGTGCCCAGAAAAGCGAGAGAGCGGTATCTCCGGGGGCTCCACTATTTTCTTAGCGAACTCCGGTTTGAACTGCGATTAACGCTTAGACTCTCTGAGAAGGACGCGGAGAGCGGGACCCTCTCTCATCGCCCATTCTCGCTTGAACCGACGGCTTCATCGAGTGAGGTGAAGCCCCTCTTCCTAATGATCGTGAGAAGTCCCTTGTTCAATTCGCGCGCGAAGGACGGGCCGCCGTAAACGAATCCGGTGTAGGTCTGCAGCAAGCACGCGCCGGCCGCTATCTTCGCAAACGCGGCCTCGGGTGTCATTATTCCGCCGACGCCGATGATCGGGAGTTTTCCTTTTGAATGGCGGCGTATGGCTGCGATCACGTCACGCGATCGATGGGTTAATGGTGCGCCGCTGATCCCCCCTTCGCCAAAACTCTTTATATCCTGAGTATTTAGCCCGGAGCGTGAAACCGTTGTGTTTGTCGCGATCATGCCGGATAGACGCAGGTCCGTACATATTCCGACGATCGACTCGATCTCTTGCTCAGACAGGTCCGGAGCAATCTTGAGAAGCAGCGGTTTTGCTCCCAGTTCGGTGTTTCGTTTGACGAGGGCCGACAACAGTTCCTCCAGCCGCGCCCGGACTTGCAGGTCCCTCAGGTTGGCGGTGTTCGGCGACGAGACATTTACAGCTATATAATCAGCGACCCGATGAACGACATTCAGAACGCGCAAATAATCCTCTGACGCCGCGGCGATCGGCACGTCCTTGTTCTTGCCGATATTCACGCCGACGATACATCTACGCTCAAGGCTTTTGAGCCGTTCCGCAATGGCAGCGGCCCCATCGTTGTTAAAGCCAAGTCGATTGATCAGAGCCCTGTCGGCGGGCAGCCGGAATAGCCGCGGTTTAGGGTTGCCCGCCTGGGCTTTAAACGTGACCGTACCGACCTCGACAAACCCGAAGCCCAAAGAGCAAAGCTGATCGACCACGAGGGCATTCTTGTCAAATCCGGCGGCCATGCCGATCGGATTCTTGAAGGTCAATCCAAATCGTTCGAGGGGACCAAACGGGGCGCCGTCTTCCTCCCTGACGAAGCGGCCGAGCCTCAAGGCTCTTATGCCGAGGTCATGTGCGGTTTCGGCCGGCAGCCTGAACATGAGCGGCCGGATAATTGAGCTATAAAAGGACATCGGGGCGGAAAAATTCGCCGCAGTGGCCTTGTTTCTGCGGCTCGAGTGTCGGATGGGTCTATTCTAATCTACGTATACGCCAATCTTTAATCCAAGCTGGAACTTTAACCATCCCTTTGTTACGATTTGCACGTCTATGGGTGACAAGGTTAATTTGGTTGAAAAATCGCGGATAATGGATTCCGCGGCAATGAAGCGTGCCCTGTCGCGCCTCGCTTCGGAGATCGTAGAGAAAAACAAGGGGCCGCAAGACCTGTACATCGTTGGCATCAGGCGACGCGGCGTTCCGCTGGCGGAACGGATCGTAAACAAGATCGAGTCACTTGAGAATGAACGTCCACTGTACGGCATTATCGATATCACCTTGTACCGTGACGATCTCTCGACGGTCGGGGCAAATCCGATTGTGAACCGGACGGAGCTTGAACACGATATCGAGGGGAAGAATATAGTCCTCGTCGACGACGTACTCTATACTGGGCGCACGATCCGGGCCGCGATGGACCAGTTGATGGACTTTGGCCGGCCGCGCAAAGTGCAGCTAGCGGTGCTGATCGACCGCGGCCGCGAGCACCGCGAGCTGCCGATCCAGGCAGATTTTGTCGGAAAGATCGTGCCGACAAAGAGTGTCGAGATCATAAAGGTCATGCTCAAGGAGTTTGACGATGTCGAGGCCGTAGGCATCTTTGAGCGGCAATGATCTTGCGCAAGCCCGCGCGTGAGCAAGGGCGAAACATGCTCGACTTGGAGGTATCGCCCTTACTTACGTGCGGGCTTGCGCATCTGTGAGAGACGACGCTGGTACTCAAGCCCCTGCTTACGCGCCGGCTTCCGCAATGGTGGACAAACCCTTTCGCCGCAGAGACTTACTAGGCATTCGCAACTTATCACCTGCGGACATTACCGGCATTCTAGATACCGCCGAGAATTTTCGCGAGATAAATGCACGCGAGGTAAAAAAGGTGCCTACCTTGCGCGGCAAGACTGTAATTAATCTCTTTTTCGAATCCTCGACTCGGACGCGTACGTCGTTCGAGCTGGCCGCCAAGCGACTCTCCGCGGATTCGATCAACATCAGCGTGTCCGGATCGAGCCTCAGTAAAGGCGAAACGCTGCTCGACACGGCGCTCAATCTTGACGCGATGTCGCCTGATTGTATCGTGGTCCGCCATTCGAGCGCGGGCGTGCCGCATCAGCTGGCAAAGGTGAGCAGAGCCGCAATCATCAACGCCGGCGACGGGGCGAACGAGCATCCGACTCAGGCCCTGCTCGATGCAATGACCATCCGCGAGCATAAGAAGCAGATCGAAGGATTGAGCGTAGCGATCGTGGGTGACATACTCCACAGCCGCGTCGCTCGTTCCAACATCCACCTGTTGACGAAGCTGGGAGCAAGTGTTCGAGTTGCCGGCCCGCGGCCGCTCGTGCCGAATAAGTTCGAATATCTGGTGCCGAAGGGCCTGCAGGTTTGTGAGCACGTCGAAGACGCGATCGATGGCGCCGACGTTGTGATGATCTTGAGAATACAGCGCGAGCGGCAGGACTCAGCCTATTTTCCGACCCTGCGCGAATATTCCATCCATTACGGGCTGACCAAAGAACGTCTCGATCTGGCGGAACAGGATGCGATCGTTCTGCATCCGGGACCGATGAATCGCGGGATCGAGATAGCCTCAGACGTTGCCGACAGCTCGCGCTCACTGATTCTCGATCAGGTAAAGTATGGGGTTGCGGTGAGAATGGCAGTACTATATCTTGCAACCGGGGGAACCACATCCTAATAGCCTACGAGGTGCGAGGGAGCCGTCACCAGGGATACTGGATCGCTGCCGAGGAGCTCGACCGATTAGCACGAATACTCTGGGAGAATTAGGTTGATCGTAGAATTTTTTGATGGAGAATAAAGCAATGAACAAATTATTATTTTTCGTAGTCATGATCGCATCGGTCTCGTGCATACTTGCTCAAGCGCCGCCTGCTAAAACACCGGTCGTATTCAGTGAAAAGGACCGGGAGTTCGCCCTAAAATATCTTGGCGAGACAAAGGACGAGTTTGCTAAACAGTTAGCAGGTGTTTCCGATGCCCAACTTAATTTCAGGCCTGCGGCGAACAAATGGACGGCCGCTGAGATCGCTGAGCACATCATCGTTTCCGAAGGAACGATCCTGGGCTTGATACAGGGGCAGATATTGAAGTCGCCCGAGAACACGGGCGATGTTTTTCGCGCGAAGGACACCGGCGTGATATTGGCCATAACAAACAGGTCGCAGAAATTCACGGCGCCTGAAATTCTGAAGCCGGCGGCCCGGTTCAAGACTCGCGATGAACTGCTCTCAAATTTCGAAAAAGCGAGAAGCCAGACGATCGAGTTTGTTAGGACGAACAAGGCAAATATGCGCGGGCATTTTTTTGAGAATCCGCTTATGGGTATGATCGACGGGTATCAATGGCTATTGTTCCTAAACGGCCATGCCGACCGGCATCTCGCCCAGCTGAAAGAGGTTAAAGCGGACCCCGCCTACCCCGCAAAATAATTTCGTTCGGAGTTCGACCTTACGCGTACTCGCGCCCCTAGGTGAGGCCGGCTAAAATTCGAACTCCGAACTGAACATCGAATGAAGCTTCTCATCGCCAACGGCCATCTGATCGACCCGGCCGCGCAGGAAAATACCGGCATGTCGGTCCTTGTGGAGGACGGCCGCGTCACGGCGTGGATCCGCCCGAACGAAGCTGCGCCGGAGGATTGCGAATTGTTTGACGCAAGCGGCATGTTGGTGGCGCCGGGATTTATCGACATGCACGTACACCTGCGCGAGCCGGGTCAGGAGCACAAAGAAACCATCGCTTCGGGATGCGCTGCGGCCGTCGCCGGCGGCTGGACCAGTGTTTGTCCCATGCCAAACACAGATCCGGTGAACGACAACGCCGCGATCACGCGATACCTGATCGAACAGGCCGATCGGGCCGGGCTCGCTAATGTATTCCCGATAGGTGCTATTACCAAATCATCCGACGGAGTGGAGCTTGCCGAAATGGGCGAGATGAAGTCGGCCGGTGCCGTCGCAGTTTCCGACGATGGGCGGCCGGTACCGAGCGCCGGTATCATGCGCCGGGCAATGCAATATGCGCGCGATTTCGACCTGCCCGTGATCGATCATTGCGAAGACAGATCTCTATCAAGCGGGGGCGTCATGCATGAGGGGCGAGTTTCACTCACGTTGGGCCTGAAGGGTATGCCCGCTCTTGCCGAGGAGATCGATGTCGTTCGCGACATACTGATCGCTAGAGAAACGGGTGCTCACGTGCATATCGCTCACGTCTCGACAAAAGGCGCGGTCGAGGCGATTCGCCGGGCGAAGAGCGAGGGCATCAACGTTACCTGCGAAGTAACCCCTCACCATTTCACGATGACTGACGCGGCGGTCGAGGGATATGACACAAATACCAAAATGGCGCCGCCGTTAAGAAGCGAGGAGCATCTGGAAGCTATTCTCGAAGGGCTTCGCGACGGTACGATCGACGCCGTCGCAACCGATCATGCACCGCATCACGCGGATGAAAAGTCGCTGGAATACGACAAAGCTCCATTCGGCATTACGGGGCTCGAGACGGCCGTGGGACTCGCTTTTAATGAGCTTGTTCATAAAGGTATTATCGATCTCGTCCGGCTGGTCGAGCTATGTTCGAGAAATCCCGCTCGGATCTTTCGCTTGGAAGGCCGGGGAACGCTTGCCCCTGGTTCGATCGCCGACGTTACGATAATTGACCCTGAACTCGCATGGACTTACACTAATTCCGAATCACGATCGAGATCGAGCAATTCGCCGTTTGACGGCTGGCAGTTTACAGGCGGGACCGTTGCCACTATCGTCGGAGGAAAGATCGTCTATCTCCGTAAAGGCGATATGGGCACCTAAGGAGGGGATAATGAGACTATTGACTGCATCCGTTATCTTTGTACTACTCGCCGCCATCGCGAACTCCGCTCAGAACAAGAGCGTCTACACCAGTACGAAAACAAGTGCATGTCGAACGATCGTATCGACGAATGAAGGCACGGGCTCTTACGAGGGGGAGTGTCGCGGTGTGGGCGGATATAAGGTACGCCTTATCGAGGGCGATATACGCCAAACCCTGAACATCGTCACACCTGCCCGAAAGAAACATGCGCTGAATTTCTGGGGATTTTATCCGAGTTTTTCCGCTATCGGAGAGAAGATCGAGTGGCGCATAAAAGGCGGCGTACTCGTCGCTCTCATCGCGCGCTATTCGGTCGCCGACCCTGAGGATTCGACCAAAAGCACATTGTATTTATTGGTTTCGAAAATAGGACTCACCGAATCATGTGTTACCGATGTCGTGAAGCCAGGTCCAAAACAGAACGAGGAGGCCCGGACGCTGGCCGACGTAGCTCCTACAAAACCCTGTAAAAAAACTGAATAATCATGGAATTCCTGTCTGACCCTCAAGTCTGGATCGCCTTTGGAACGCTCACCCTGCTGGAGCTGGTCCTGGGCATCGACAATGTTATTTTCATCTCGATCCTTGCGGGCAAGCTGCCGCCCGAACAGCAGGCAAAGGCCCGTTATATAGGTCTCGCACTCGCCCTGGTAATGCGGATCGCGCTGCTGCTTTCGTTGACCTGGATCATGGGTTTGACGGTGCCCCTCTTTAGCGTCATGGGCCAGTCGTTCGCCGGAAAAGATCTCGTTCTCTTGATCGGTGGGCTTTTTCTCATTGCAAAAAGCACGCACGAGATCCATGGCAGCATGGAAGGTGAAGAGGGTCACGGCTCCAAAAAAGCATATTCGGGATTCGTCGGCGTCATTATTCAGATCGTTCTGCTCGACATCGTTTTCTCACTGGATTCGGTTATCACTGCCGTTGGCATGATCAGCACACAGTATGGCCCCAACGGGATCTATATAATGATCGCCGCGGTCATCATCTCAATCATTGCAATGATGCTGTTTGCCGGTCCTATAGGCGAATTCGTACAGCGACACCCGACAGTGAAGATGCTGGCCCTGGCATTTCTCCTATTGATCGGTGTTATGCTCGTCGCCGAAGGGTTCCATCAGACAATTCCGAAGGGCTACATATACTTCGCAATGGCGTTTTCGGTCTTCGTCGAGATGCTCAATATCAGACTCCGAAAGAAGGGGCCTCCGGTCGAACTTCACAGGGAATACGTAGATGAAACGGCAGCCGAGCCGGAAAAGGCGTGACTTCCGATCAACGGCCCGATACTGCCGTAATACACCGATGAAATACTCTCGATACTATCTGCTAATACTCTTCGTTCTCATGCTTGGCCACCTCGCAGTCGCCCAATCCGCCCCGTACGACATTGTGATCGTTAACGGCCGTATCGTGGATGGTGCAGGAAATCCGTGGTTTCGCGGTTCTATAGCGATCAAGGATGGCAGGATAGCCCGCATCGGCCGTTTTGAGAAAGCTGAAACGAAATACGTGATCGACGCCCGCGGCCAGATCGTCGCGCCCGGGTTTATCGACGTTCACGCTCATACGGAAGATATTTATTCGCATCCGACGGCCGAGAATTTCATACGCATGGGCGTGACATCGCTCGTCACGGGCAACTGCGGCGGCTCGGCGCTGGATATCGGCGACTTTCTGGGCGAGATACGAAGCAAACCTCTCGCGGTCAACATCGCCGCGCTGATAGGTCATAACACGATCCGAACAAAGGTCCTTGGGCTGGACGATCGGGGGCCGACGCCTGAAGAACAGGCGCGGATGAACGGCCTCGTCGAAGACGCGATGAAGGACGGTGCAGCAGGCCTGTCGACCGGTTTGATCTACCTGCCCGGCACGTTCGCTAAGACTGAGGAAGTCGTTGAGCTGGCAAAAGCCGCATCGAAATATGGAGGTGTTTACGCAAGCCACATTCGCGACGAGGGCATCGACGTTGTAAAAGCCATTGAAGAGGCGATCAATATCGGAGAACAGGCGAACATGCCGGTCGAGATATCGCATTTCAAGATCTCGGCGAAGTCATTATGGGGACAAAGCCCGATGACGCTGGGCCTCGTACGCGCCGCCAGAGCGCGTGGCGTCACTGTAACGGTCGATCAATACGCATATCCGGCCTCGTCGACATCACTTGACGTCCGAATGCCGAGTTGGGCTGTCGCCGGCGGCCGCGACGAAGGTAAAAAGCGCCTCGCCGACCCGGAAATCCGCAAAAGGATCGTCGCGGAGATGAAACAGGACCTGAAGAAGAAGAACTTCAAGGATTACAGCTTCGCGTTCGTTGCCTCGCATCGCGCCGATCCAAAGCTTAACGGCAAAAACATTAAGGAGATCGCCAAACTCGTTCGCGGTAAGGACGATCTGGATGCGCAGATCGAACAGATCTTCACAATGTACATCGCCGGCGGGGCCCAAATGGTCTATCAGGTAATGGATGAGGCGGACGTCCAAACGATCATGCGTGAGCCATTCACGATGATCGCCTCCGACAGCGGCGTTCGTCAGTTCGGTTCCGGGGTGCCGCATCCGCGCGGATACGGCAACAACGCCCGCGTACTCGGGAAATATGTTCGGGAGTTGAAACTGATCTCTCTCGAGGATGCCGTACGGAAGATGTCATCGCTGGCGGCACAAACCTTCGGTTTGCGCGATCGCGGCCAATTGCGAGAGGGCTTTGCTGCCGATATCGTGATTTTCGACGATACAAAAGTCACTGACAAGGCGACCTTTGAGGCACCGCATCAGTATGCAGAAGGATTCTCGACCATCATCGTAAACGGAAAGGTCGTCTTCGCTGACGGCAAAATGACTGGCGAGATGTCAGGAGCAGCTCTTTATGGACCGGGTAAGACGGAAAAGTGACGAGGGAAAAGTTGTCGACCGACTAGTGAGAAAAGGTTCCTTCGTCCTGGCAGGGCCGCGGATCGACGGTAAAAACCGACATCAAGGTCGGCGGGCCAGCCCGCCTCTGAACTGCCGGTTGTATTTTTATTTCCCGTTAAGCCGCGGGCTTGCCCGCCAAGCCTAGAAGAAGGCCGGTGTTTCGAATTCTTGCCACGCCGAGCCTACCGGGTGGGGGAACCCGAGTTTGTGCGCGTGGAGACACAGGCGGGCAAATTCCCTTCCGCCGCGTTTAGCGTCGCCGACTATGGGGTGGCCGACAGATTCGCAATGTATTCTGAGTTGATTCGTGCGGCCCGTTACGGGCTCCAGCTCCACTAGCGTCGTCCCGTCAGGACGTCTTTGCCTAACAACGAACCTCGATTCGGAATGTTTTCCGTCCGCTCTTACACCCCATGATTTCAGGTCGGCATCGCGGCCGATCGGTGCTACGATCGAGCCATGATCGGGCCGGACAAGACCTTCGACAAGAGCAAGATACCGTTTCTCGACCCGTCGGTGCATAAAGTGCCGGGAAAGCGCCCGGTGGGACCGCAAGGTTTTTGCGACGAGCACCAAACCTGAGGTCTGCTTGTCCAGGCGGTGTGGCAACCCCGGTCGGATAAATGCTCGTTCTGATCCGCCCTCGCGGAAATTCAGATAATGAACGACGGCGTTGAGAAGTGTCCCGCTATTTTCTCTATGGGACGGATGCATTAGCATCCCGGCCGGTTTATTCACTACCAGCAGTTCCTCATCCTCAAAGACTATTTCGAGCGAGAGGTCTTCGGGGCGCATCGAGCGCCCGCGCGAGAGGTCGGCACCAAGTTCGATAAAATCGTTCTGCCGGAGGCGATAGCCGGAGTTCTCGATCCGCCCGTTCACCTCGCACCGCCCGGTCTTTATCAGCTCTCTGAGGTACATTTTGCTCAGCCCCCGCAGATTGTCCGTGAGGTAGTCGCCCAGCTTCTGTTTTCGCGAACCCGCATCGATCTCAAAAGTGAGATTTGTTACCGGCCCGTCCATTATCTTATCGTCACGCATTTGTACGCCCGCCGCTGCCGTTATAATTTTAACTCGTGGATGAACGGATCGAAAAACTCATTAGTGACCTGCCGGACCCGGCCGGTGCACGACGGTTTTTGGACGCACTGGCCGAGAAACACCTCGCCGCGAGCCAAAAGCTGCGAAAGAACGCCCCGCTACTCTCGGACACGGCGACGATCGCGTCGTTTAGCCCCCTGCTAGCCACTACATTGCTTCAGAACCCCGACTATCTTTGGTGGCTGGATCGCGAGAGAAAACACTCCGCCGTGACGCAAAAGGACGACCTGGTCGAATCTCTGGCCAGATTTTCGCTCACTCACTCACAGCTCGACGCTCCTGTCTTGTTCGCCCGATTTCGGCGTCGCGAATTGCTGAGGATCTATCTTCGAGACATTCGCCGTCTGGCAACGATCGCCGAGATAACCGAGGAACTATCAAACCTCGCCGACGCGATCCTGGAGACTGCGTTGAAATTAGGCCGTCGCGAGATGGATAACCGATACGGCCTGCCCCAGCAGTTAGATGAAAAGCAGCGTGCCGCCCCGGCCGAATTCGCCATCGTCGCGCTGGGCAAACTCGGCTCACGAGAACTCAACTATTCGTCCGACATTGATCTGCTTTTTCTTTATTCTGGCGAGGGCTCGACCGCTGGCGGCGGCGTGAGCGGTGACGGCTCGGACCCGATCACCAATCGTGAATACTTCATCAAACTTGGCCAATACATCACGAAACTGGTTGGCTCGCACGGAGGCGAAGGCGGAGCCTACCGGGTCGATCTGCGCTTAAGACCGCATGGCACGATGGGGCCGCTTGCAATGTCGGTTGCCGATGCCGTGCGTTATTATCAGAACGAGGCGCGGGCCTGGGAGCGGCAAGTGCTCATCCGTTCCCGGACAGCAGCCGGTGATCCACGACTGTTCAAAACCTTCTTTCGCGTGGTCGAAGATCTTGTGTTCTCGACAAACCAGAGTCCAGAGGGCTCGCTGGAAAATGTACGCCGGTCTAAAGCTCTCATCGACCACGGACGGCCGCTACGTGCCGGCTATGACGTAAAACTGGGGGCGGGCGGCATCCGCGAGATCGAGTTTCTCTCTCAGGCGCTCCAACTCGCTTACGGCGGCCACGATAAATGGCTGCGAAACCCGCATACACTCATCAGCCTTTCGAGGCTTGCCGACCGCGGGCATATCAGCAAATCCGAGCTGGCGGAGTTGTCCGCCGCATACGAGGTGCTTCGTCGGACCGAGCACGTACTTCAGATGGAGAACGGCCTCCAAACCCACTCCGTTCCGGATCAGGGCCAGAAACGGTCTTTGCTGGCGCGGCGTATGGAATTTCTCGGAACGGCCGACTATTACGACACGCTCGACGCCTTGACCGGAGCTGTCAGCCGGACCTTCACCCGCATTTTTCACCCGTTGGCTGCTCCAGAG
>DATLNN010000078.1:0-6883 GCA_035536695.1 Pyrinomonadaceae bacterium
TTCGATCCACGGCCGAGCGCATTGCTGCCAGGTCGACAAGTAGCGGAACCCCGGTAAAATCCTGTAGCACGACCCGCGCGACGACAAACGGGATCTCCTCGGTCCGTTCGCCCGTGGGCTCCCAGGCCGCCAATGCTCGAACGTTGGCCTCGCTGACACGGCGTCCGCCGTCAAAATTACGGAGCACAGACTCCAACACGATACGGATCGATATCGGCAGCCTCGAGATGGAGCCTAAGCCTGCCTTTTCGAGCTGAGGCAAGGAGTAATATTCGCCCTCGCCGCCGTTTCCTGTCTTGAACGTTTGCCGCGCCTCAAATAGTTGATGTGTCATAGCTTTAAACAGCCAGTTTATAAGGGCTTTAAACCAAAAGCAAGGCCTGGCCAGAACCAGGAGTGGCAGCGACCGGGTTCCGAATGCCGCAAAGGAATTCCGTCGCCAGAGCTCCCGGTTCTGACTTTTCGGTTGCCTATTTGTCCGCGGTTGATCTATACTTTCGATTCGCGTTCCGGCGCCTTCGTCTATCGGTTAGGACGCGAGGTTCTCAACCTCGAAAGAGGGGTTCAACTCCCCTAGGCGCTACCACCTTAACCTCAGAACTGGTCTCATGATAGTAACAACCGGAAACGATATCGCGGCCAAGGAAGTGATCGAGTATCTCGGTGTCGTCCGAGGCATCGTTGTGCGGGCCACAGGGATCGGACGCGGCATTGTGGGCGGCCTGAAATCGATAGTCGGCGGCAACATCGAGGAATTTACGGTCGTGTGCGAAGAGGCCCGGATGGAAGCTTTTAATCGTATGGTTCAGCACGCCCATGAGATCGGTGCAGATGCCGTTATCGCCATGCGTTATGACGCTACCGAGTTTTCTGACGGCGTTACTGAGGTGCTCGCTTACGGTACGGCGGTTAAGATCGGATAACGGAATACTGCACCTTTTGACCGCAAATCTCGACTTTTTGCATGAGGACGCCAGCCGGATGTCGAACGCCGTTATTCGGGGTTTGAAACGCTGGATCTCAAGCTAACGCGGCCCTCCCGCTGCGCGCGATCCTGAGATCGGAAAGCCATCTGAATACCCGGTTCTTCAACCGTCCGGGCTCGGTAAACTCGACGATCCCGATCGTCTTTCTCGGTTTCCCATCCCCCAGCATCAGCGTTATCTCGCTCGTCATTATCTTCTTAAAGAATCCCGACTCGATCGGCTCTAACGGTTTTACGCGCAGCCGCGTTTTGTCGTCAGCTAACATAATTCGACCCGGATATACGAGCCCGTACCGGTCCCGCTTAAACTTCTGGGTTTCCATCTTCGCGTCGCCCGTGATGGTCGCCCCGTCCATTACCAAAACCAGTGTGGAAGCCACATCAGGCCGCGCGTCCGGATGAAATGACTGGAAAATCGCCGTCGAATCGACAAAATGCGCACGGCCGCCAACGCTTGAGGTAAACAAGCCATCTGGGGCCCCTGGCATTGATACGTGATCGTGATAACCGGTCCCGCGAAATTGAAAGACACGACGTGTATTTTCTCGGCGGCCGATGTGCGTAATGCGCCCGCTCACGTCCGCACGCGGCGCAACGACGTTGCGTAGCAAGCGCTGCTGACAGCTCACATCGGCGGTCTCTATTGAAAGCCACTCAAACTCGGCCTTTAGTCGGCACTTCCGGGGCGTTAGCAACTCGACGTCCAGCAAAAATCCTGAACCGTACTCGGCTAAATTCTTTCTGAACGAGGAGTCTCCGATCGAACAGGCTTGTGCGGCCTCATCTGAGACACAGTCTGAGGCTTCAAACTCATTAACCGCCCGCAAGACGATCTTCCCGTCCACGGCATAAGTAAACGTTACGGCTGGAAACGTCTCGGCAGATTCCTCGTTCGCACGCTGGCGGGCACGAAACGCGCGCGGTGAGAAGGGATAGTTGTTGTTAAATGTGATCACCACCGCTTCACGGCCGTCATCCGAGAGTGCGTCAAAATGCCAGATCTCTGACTGCGCGGCAAGCGGCCGTGCGGGAATGTGAGGATGGTTCCGCGGTTCGATCATCAAGATGTAGTTTGATCGAGATTCGCCTCAAGCATCGCAGAAATAAAAAAAGATGGCAAACTTTCGCTGGCTATCAGAATCATTTACGATTGAAAGCTCTTCCCTATCATTAGATTAGGAGAAAAGAAATGAAGATCCACAGTACGGCTTTTTTGACCGTTATTGTCGCAAGCGCCGCCTTGCTCGCAACCGCCTGTCCCGAACGAACGAGCATCGCGGACATCGAGGCAAATCCCGGCAAATATCACGATAAGGAAGTTGCGGTTGCCGGCGTCGTGAAAGACAGCTACGGCGTCAGCATTCCCGGCACCCAATACGGCGGGGGCGCCTATAAAATAGACGACGGCACCGGCTCGATCTGGGTCATGGTCACGGACGGGAACGTCCCGGCCAAAGGCGCCGAGATCGGCGTAAAAGGGCGTGTCGGCACCGGCGTCAACTGGAAAGGCCGAAACTACGGCCTCGGCATTCACGAGAAAGACCGAAAATACAGAAAGCGATAATGAATTTGGTTCATGAGATCTATACTAAATGCTCTTGACACCGCTTTTTTGGCGCTTGACCAACGATCACGAGGGCTACTTAATAGGCTCGACGATGAGGGGTTGTTTTCGAAAAGGATCAAGGTGGACGACGGCAGCGGATTGTTGTCATGCGCCGAATGCATTGTACGCTCGGCGGCGAAAGTTGAGCAAACATTCGGAGGGATCACGACGCGGCTTTGGGACGATCCGTTCGAATGGACGCTGCCTGAGAAATTGGGCGACAAGCGAAGCATTCTGCAGTATCTCGACGAGGTGGCCCAAACACGCGCCCGCGGAATGACATTCATCCGTTCGGATGCAGAACTAGCAAAGCTTATTCAGGCCCCTGTTGAAATGAAGACGCTGCACGAGGTTTTAACAACCTGCAGCGACTACGCGCACGAGCGCCTCGACCGGGCTGAAGCGGCAAGTCAGACTACCTGCGCTAGCCAGCCTGCCTGGGATTGGGCCCTTATTCGCGTTCGGGCTACGGACCCGACCAAATCCGAATGAAGACGGAGCTTCGACCATTTCATTGCATAACGAACTTTTTCGTGTAAGAATTCGTTAAGAATCGAGTCTAACGGTTCGCGGAGTATTACACATGCACTGTCCAGGTTGCGGGCAACAACAAATATCTGCCGAGACAAAATTCTGTTCGCGTTGCGGATTGCCCCTGATCGTCGTCGCCGAGGTGCTCTTCCACGGCGGCTATCTGCCGCAGCTCGCCCAGCTCGGTAATAAGAAGAAGACGATTTTTACGCGGCGAAACGGCCTCGGTCTCAGCCTCATATGGTTCCTATTCTTCCTGTTGATCGGCGCCCCGTTCTGGGGAATTATGAACGTCGAAGAATTGGCGGGCGTATCGGCGATCATCGGGATATTTGGCGGATTGATATTTCTGGTCTCGTCCCTTATCTTTCTTCAAAAAGCTCCGGCTCCGATCAATCAAAATTTTTATTCGCCACAGCCGCGTGATCTTTCCGGTCAAGCCGGCTATGGTGCGTTGCCGCCTCAGCAGTCCGTTCCCGCATCTGCATATGCAGCGCCGCAAGCCGGCAATTGGCGCGACACAAATGATCTGGTCCCCAGCGTCACCGAAGGAACAACGAAACTGCTCGAGAAAGACGAGCGGTAAATTGCACAAGCCCGCGCGTAAGCAAGGGCGAAACAGTCACGTCGAACGTCTCGCCCCTGCTTACACGCGGGCATGTAATGTTGCACTTAATATCCCACTGCCTGGCCCGAGCCCCTCGAGTCTATCGCACCTAGCCTGACCCCCTTTTCATCGATCATGATCCCTGTCGCGGTAGCAATGCTGCGGGGTGAAGCGAATTTATGCCCAAAATCCTCCAGTATCTTGCGGGTGTCCGGCGACATTCCATACCGCTCGCTTAGCAGTTCGTCGGGATACCATTGATGGTGGATGCGCGGGCTGTCGAGCGCGCGCTGGATATCCATGTCATGGTCGATAACGTTGATTATCGACTGCAAAACCGCCGATATGATCCGCGGCCCGCCGGCGGCACCGAGGGCGAACCACGGCGTTCGATCCTTTCTTAACACGATCGTGGGCGTCATCGCCGACAATGGGCGTTTGCCGGGATGGACAGCATTCCGCTCGCCCTGGATAAGTCCGAACATGTTCGGCTTGCCTGGCTGCGCCGCAAAATCGTCCATTTCGTCGTTGAGCAGGAAACCGGCGCCCTTGACAGTTACCATCGAGCCGTAACTGTTGTTAATAGTGGTTGTTGTAGCTACGACATTACCTTCGGCATCGACAACGGTATAGTGTGTCGTTTGGTCGGGCTCGCGTCGCGCAGAGATCTCTCCATGGCCGATCTCGGCGCTCGTGCTTGCTCTGGTGGGGTTTATCGAGCGGCGTCGTGCGGCTGCATATTCCTTATCGATCAGCTTCTTGACCGGAACATCAACAAAATCGGCATCGCCCATAAATTCGGCCCGGTCGGCAAATGAGCGCCGCATTGCCTCTGTCATAACGTGATATTTGGCCGCCGAATTGTGGCCCATCGCGCGCACATCATAGCTTTCGAGAATGTTAAGCGTCTCGAGCATGATCGCGCCGCCCGAGCTCGGGGGAGGCATTGAGATGATCTCGTGACCTCGATAACTGCCGATAACGGGGGCCCGTTCTTTTGCCACATAATTCTTCAGGTCCTCCATCGTAATCAGGCCGTTATGTGCCTTCATATCGGCAGCGATAAGCTCGGCTGTTTTGCCCGTGTAGAACTCGCTTGGGCCGAACCGCTGTATGCGTCCCAGGGTGTCGGCGAGGTCAGGCTGGGCCAGCATATCTCCTTCTTTAAAGAACCTTCCGCCGTTGAGGAATATCCGCGTGCTTTCAGGGTATTGAGACAAGCCGTCCTTCGCCCCTTCGATGCCACGAACAAAACTGTGGTCGACCTCAAAGCCGTTCCGTGCCAGCAGCCGGGCCGGCTCGATCAACTGGCTCCATGTCAGCTTGCCAGAGCCGTGCTTTTTTAAGGCCAGTTCAAAGCCCGCCACAGCACCGGGAACACCTGCCGAGCGATAACCAATGATCGACGAGCCTTCGCCGACGATCAGCTTGCCGTCTTTATCGAGATAAATATTTCGGGTAGCCGCCCTAGGGGCCATCTCGCGATAGTCGATCACGGTCGAAGCGCCGTCCTTTTTGCGGATGACCATAAAGCCGCCGCCGCCGATATTGCCGGCTATCGGATAGACCACGGCGAGTGCCAGGCCGACCGCGATCGCGGCATCGACCGCATTGCCGCCCCGTTTCATCACCTCGACACCAACCTGTGACGCGAGTGCGTGCGCAGACGCGACCATGCCATGCTTCCCTCGAACTGGCGCGGGTGATCCCTGGCCCGAAAGCTGCACCGGCAGAAGCGATGTCGTAACGGCTGCGTAAATGAGGAGGGCGAGATAAAGGCGAAAGGGCTTGAATTTCATATCGCCAATGTAACAAAAGTCACGGTCCGAGCCAAACCCGGAAAATCGCGGACCCGCGACACGACATCGTCCTCATTGGTTCCAAATTCAATAAAAAAAGGTTATATTCGTTTCGACTGTAAGACAGCCCAATAGCAATTCAAGAGTTGTTTTCGCCTCAGATGATCGAAGACGGTAGTAGCAGAAATGTTTCTGACACGCTTTTCGCCAAAAAAGTTTGTGAAAGAAGTGCGCCGCGTCCCCTCCCGTGTCGGCCGCTCTCTGGCCAACTATCGATTCGTTGCCTACCTAGCCGTACTCGGCCCGGGCATCATAGCCGCAAACGCCGGCAATGACGCCAGCGGAATCGCCACGTATTCCAGCGTCGGTGCCGCCTATGGCTATTCCCTGCTGTGGATCTTTGTGCCGATGGTCATCAGCCTGATCATCGTGCAGGAGATGTGCGTTCGAATGGGGATAGTGACCGGTCAGGGTCTGGCGGACCTCATAAGAGAGCAGTTCGGCGTGAGATGGACGGCATTTGTCATGCTCGCTCTGCTGATCGCCAACACGGGCGTCATCATCTCCGAATTCGTCGGCATCGCACAGGCATCGGAGCTGTTCGGAATATCTCGCTATATCACGATCCCGGTAAGCGCCGGCCTGATCTGGTGGCTCGTGGTAAAAGGGTCGCAGAAACGGGTCGAGCGCGTTTTTCTGGCGATGTCGCTGGTTTTTCTCACGTACCTTATTTCGGCGTATCTTGCGCGTCCAGACTGGAACGAGGTTTCTCACTCGTTTGTTAACCCAACATTCAGCGGCGACGCGCCCTATCTTTTTATGATCATGGCGCTTATCGGCACTACGATCACGCCATTCATGCAAGTCTACGTACAGTCGTCCGTTGTTGAAAAACAGATGGATGTCGAAGATCTGCGGCTCGCCCGGGCCGACGTTGTCGTCGGCACGGTATTCGCCTGCATTATCGCTGCTTTTATCGTAATCTGCGCCGGCGCCACCCTGAATGCCCGCGGCGTGACAACGATCGACTCGGCGGCAACGGCGGCTGAGGCGTTCGTCCCTGTCGCCGGCGTTTACGCCAAATATTTGTTCGGCATCGGATTGTTCGGTGCGGCCATGCTGGCGATGGGCGTCCTGCCGCTGGCGACCGCGTACAGCGTAAGCGAGGCGTTGGGATTTGAGAAGGGGCTGTCGAGGACCTTTCGTGAGGCTCCTATCTTCCTCGGGATCTTCACGGCGCTGGTCCTGGTCGGTGCCGGGGTCGCCCTGTTGCCCGGCATCCCGCAGATACAGCTTCTGCTGGTAACCCAGTGCATCAATGGCCTGCTTCTACCGATCATCCTTTTTGCCATCGT
>DATLNN010000079.1:0-7878 GCA_035536695.1 Pyrinomonadaceae bacterium
GAAGCCGCTTCGCGTACACTCTCGATCGGATGTATGCGGAAATTGTAAAGCAGCTCGAGCACCGATCCGACGACCGACGGCTTGACCGGTAGCAGCACCAACTTCGCCCCGGGCTTCAACACCCTAGCCGTCTCGCGCAGCCCGTCATCGAGAGGTGTGTATTCGAGCACACCGCACATCATGACCAGATCAAACGTGTCGTCTGGAAACGGCAGCCGGAGGATATTACCCTGAACGGCATCGGTACGGTCTGCGTATTTTTTTCCTTTCCTGACCTCGTCCCAGGCGACTTTTAGACAGTTGAGGGAGAGATCGAGCGCAATAATGCGCCGGGGTGCAAAACCGGCATCCTGAAATGCTAGAGTGACAATGCCGGTGCCGGTGCCGGCATCAAGCACGAGCGATCCTTCGTCTATTTTAAGATCGAGCGAATTAAGATACTTGGCGACCGAGGCGCGGTAACCGTTCACCTTCATTGCCAAATTTTGCACATCGGCGATGCGGTCATACAGTCCCTGCGTTTTCGTCTGTGGCGGGCGGCCGTTCCTGGGCATTATTTTTCCGCCATTAGTTTAAGTATCATTTGGCGTAATTCATCGAGGCGAGTCGGGCTGGTACCGGTTTCAATATAGCGAACGATACCCTTGCGATCGACCAGGACCGCCGTCGGAAGCCCGGTTGCCCCGTACAGATTCTGGATGCTCTGGTCCCTGGCAACCACAAAATCGTACGGCAGCTCTTCTCTTTGCCGAAAGGCCTTTAAATGCGCGATCTCGCTCGGATTGTCCGCAGACATCCCGTTGACCAAACCGTAATAGCGGGTCACCCCGAGTATCTCAAATCCGTCAGGCCCGAAGTCCTGTTTCCATTCTTTCAGGGACGGAAAGGCCTCAAGACACGGGACACACCAGGTTGCCCAAAAATCGAGAAGGAGGACCTTTCCCCGGTAATCGGCCAGGCTTTTCACCGTACCCGGAAACCATTGGTCTACTGCCGGCATTTCGGGCGCGGTCTCGCCCAGTAATTTGTAATGCTTTTCGCGTTTCTTTAGCCGCGACAGCGCATCCGCGGACGAGGATTTGACAGCGAAATCCTTGCCGGCATTGATAAGCGAGACAAGGTAAAACTCTTTCGCCTCGGCCTTTCGCCCGGTATCGACCAGGTACTTGATCTTCTTATCGACGGCGTAATAATAAAAGCTAGGCGACTCGACCGACGCGGCCGTTACACGCATGTCTTCGAGCACCTCATCGGCTCGCTTTTGGTTTCCCGCATCGCGAAAGGCCTCAAAAACGAGCATGCCCGAGTCCAATATCTCGTCGAGCCCGCGGGCCCGCGAGGTAGCGTCCTGCAGCAGCGCCTTGGCGGCCGCATAGCTCTCCTCTGCGTGCGGGGCCATGCGGGAAAAATCTTTGTGCGCCTGAAGTGCCTTGGCCAGTTCCGCCTCCATCCGCGCACGCTCGGTCAGCTTTTTCGGTTCAGATTTTAGATACTCGCCGAGCAACCCCTCGGCCTCATCGACCTTCTTTTGTTTTGCCAGGACAACCGTAATGATCGAGCGCGCAGTCTGGCGCCTATCGGGAGCCGCATCGGCTAAAGCAACAAACTTGCGTAAGCTCTCTGCCGTCCCGTCCATGTTCTCGGCGATCCAGTGGAGCATGCCTAGATAGTACAGATCTTCACCGGCAAGGTCTTGGCGCGATCCGGCCATCGTCGCGTATTTGGCCGCCAACTGACGCTGTTCGAGCTTTGCCTGCTTAAACAGCCGGTCGCTGAACGGTATTTTCTTCGCGTCAAACTCGGCTCCCTTTTGCTTTAGATAGCCGTTCGCTTCATTGAACATCTCTTTGACGCTGAGCGAACTGAGCGACGTCCCGACCGGCGTTTTCGTCCCATCGCTCGTGGCGCCAGGAGCGACCCGTCGCGACTGGGCCGACACCGCGGTCATGGTAACCAGAATTAGAAAAAAGGTAAAAATACCGCCGTGCGTCATTTGAGGAGTAAAACTTCGTCTTCCTTTGCGTTCTTGCGGCTTTGCGTGAAAGCTTTACAAAACGAGCAAGATCTCACCCGAAGCCGCAAAGAACAGAGTGAGATCTTAAAACGGGGCGTAAAAAAAATACGCATCTCTTAAATCATAACGCCGCCGCTACGGGCTCGCGACTTGAAAATCGATCGGGCCCGAATATTTTAGAGTAATCCGATTCCCGCCCCTCAATCAAATGCTCAGCAGCAATCGCAGCCGTCAAAGGGGCGAGCAGAATGCCACTGCGATACTGTGCGGTCGCCACATACAGGTTTTCGACGCCCGCCAGAGTGCCGATCACCGGCATCCCGTCAGCCGCAAATGGCCGCAGGCCCGACCAGCTTTCGGTGATGGGCAGATCAGCAAGAAGTGGAGACAATTTCGCGGCCATTTCGCGCAATTCTTCCATTGCGTCACGCGTTACGCCCTTCTCAAATCCAACTTTCTCGAGCGTCGATCCAGCCAGCACACGACCGTCGAGCCGCGGCACCAGATATCCTCGCTCGCTGTAGAGAACATGCCGCAGCGCACCCGGCTGGCTCTGAAAGCAGATCATCTGGCCGCGGATCGGCTCAACCTTTACCGGAAACTCCGCCGGCCCAAGTTTGATGAGCGACGTCCACGCCCCCGTTGCAACGACGGTCTTGCCGGCGGGAATGCGTCCAGCACTGGTTTCGGCACCCATCACACGGCCGCCGTCGACGATCAGTTCAGTAACCTGCGTATTCTCTCGTATGTCAATTCCCACGGTCCGAGAATATGCCTCGAGGGCCGCAACCAATTTCCGGTTCTCGACCTGCCAATCCAGCGGAAAATGCAGCCCGATGCGAGCGTGCGGCGACGCGTTGGGCTCGATCAAATTGATCTGCTCCGCCGACAGCCGCTCAACCGGCAATCCGAGCTCCCGCTGCCACTCAAATCTCTGCTCCAGCTCGCTTTCCTCCTCACCCGAAAACGCACAATAAAGCGTCCCGCTCCGCTCGAGCTCGATATCCACCCCGGTTTCATCAAGCAATTCCGCCGCAAGCTCCGGAAAAAGGTCTCGTGAACGGCTGCACATATCGAAAAATACGCCAGCCTCTTCCGCCTCTGTCTGAGGCCCCAAAATACCTCCCGCAGCCCACGAGGATTCCAGCCCGCAATTACTCTTTTCGGCCAGCGTGACGGTAACGCCACGCCCATGAAGCTCGCGTGCGATCGAAAGTCCGATCACCCCGCCGCCAATTATCAATACATCCGCTGAATTCGCCATACCCGAAATTGTCTAGCCGTATTAATGTTAGTAGCGGCTGGCGATAAAACCAATTGTTCACCCAAAAAACTGCTGCTCCCATCGATGAGCCATCGATATTTCTTCTTTGGACTCCGTCTCCTTTTTTTGAGGACCATATACCAAAAACCAGCCCCCCAACAAAATTTGGAAGAAAACCCCCTCCCCAATCGTCCAACTACCATGAAAACCTCGCGCAAGATAGTTCTCTTAATCGCGGCCTCATGTCTGCTCTCGGCGTCGGCTCTGGCGCATCCGGGGTCGGGTATCTTGGTTGATCGGCTGGGTCAGGTCTATTTCATCGACACGGGCTCCGGGCTTTGGAAGATCGATACAAAAGGGGGCCTCTCGCACCTTTCACCTCTCAGAAACCATTGGCTCGCGATGGACCCGAACGACCGGTTCACTCAATCGCGGCTGCCAAAAGACCCGCGCCGCGATTGGGTAATAACCGCTGCCGGCGGCAATCCGACCATACTCATCTCGACCGACTTTCCTCTTGTTATCGGCCATGACGGTGACCTCTATTACCCGGCCGTCCGCGAGATCGATCGCCGGATATTGCGGCAGACGAGCGCCGGGGCCATAACGACATTTGCCACGCTGCCCCGTGCCGCAAAAGGCGAGCAGTGGATCAACGGCCTCGCCGCCGGGCCCGAAGGCTCGATCTACTATACCGACGACGCCGCGCTCGGGCGGATCACCGCGCGCGGCACGGTCTCGACACTCGCCACCATTGCGCCACTCGCAAAAGGGCCTAAAATTCCCGGCACCGAAATGCGCCCCTATCTCCGCGGACTAAAGGTCGACTCCCGCGGCGTGGCCTACGTCGCCGACGCGGCGGACGCCCGCGTGCTAAAGATCACACCCGACGGCAAGGCCGCAACCATCCTCCAGCTCGAAAGCCCCTGGGCTCCGACCGACGTCGCCGTGTTCGGCGATATTGTCTATGTGCTCGAATTCTCGCACGACGCCGGCGACGATCGCACCACCTGGATGCCCCGCATACGAAAGATCACACCCGACGGCAAGTCCAGCATTATCGTGACCGTCGACCAAATGCCCGGTGCCCGCCGGCCAAAAGTTACGGCTTCGACTTCCTGGGTTGGATCTTTGGACCTGTTAGTGCGGGGCTTTGTCTTCCTCGCCGCGCGGCATGCAGCCGGAATAAATATTTATTGCTAAACGATAAATTCTGAAATAAGCTCGCCGTGTCATTTGTTCATTCGGTCACCATGAAACGATCCAGCGTTTCGACTTTTCAAAAAATTAAGGCCTTTCTTCCTTCCGCCTCCGGCGGGCCGGGCCGTAGCATAGACGATCGAAAGCCCGAGCACGGCGCCGCCAACCTCACCCCGATAGGAAAATCCTGCCCGCGTGTGAAGCCGTTTGGGTATTGCGCTTTGCCCCGATGAATTTCGTGAGTTATGGCACTTGGTCCTGAATGTAAGCCATGAGTTCATTCACGGTAACCTTGCCATCCGTGGGTGAGCCGTCCGCGGCGCCGTTTAGGCCCTTCATCAGAGCGTACGTGAAAACGCGCTGTCGGAGTTTTTTGAATTCTGTCGCTACTTGGTTCTGCCGCGCCGAATCCAACTGCGACGCCCGCAACTACCGACCTAAGTCGGCGGCCGAGAAACGCCTACTATATCTTTGAGCAGGCGACTGGTTCCTTTGCGTACGGTTATCGTGCAATGCGAGTTCCACTCGTGGCACCGCCGAGAATCGTGCCGGTGAACGATTTTCCATCTGCATCCATCACCAATTCGCCTTTACCTAGGTACTGATTGGTAAATGATCCATTAGGCAAGGGGATGAACTTCCAAACCGTGAAACGGAGTGTGTTGCGCTCGACGACGCCATCCCTAAATTCACCGAGATCAGGGCGGCCGGCGTACAAGTGACCCACAACCTTGTTGTTGGCCTGCTGGAATAACAACTGCGGGAACTGTATCTTCTCTCCCGACTTTGTTCGCCAGACTCCCTGGAAGGTAGCCGGCGCGTTTCTTTGACGCTCTTCATACTCGGCCAGTTTTTTCTGGAATTCGGCTTCTGACATCTTACCCATGGGGTTCGGCGCTCCCTCTGAAGGCCTATTTAATCTGGTTGTCGTACCGTTCCAGGTGCCACCCGAAGTGTCGTCGGGATTATCGGTCGTGCTAAACGTCCCTTGAAACGATCGGCCGTCGGACGAAAGCGTTAAGCGACCCGAACCATGAGCACCGCTTGGTTCAACCCAGGTAAAACGCAGCACGTTGTTTGTCACGGTTCCAAGTATGGTTCCCCTGAACCTACCGTCATCACTCTGATATCTGCCCGTCACAGTAGTGCGGCTCTGTTGAAGCCCCATCAGGAACTTTCTGCCCCTACCTGTAACGGTCGTTTCCCAATCGCCGTTGAAGGGGCCCTCATACACAGTTTTCTCATCCGGCTGGGCGACAATTTTCGACGAAAAACCCATTGTGAGCAACAACGAGCCAAGCACCATAAAAAACCCGACGCGTATAAGGTTTCTATTCATAATTAACCTCCTGAAATTAACCTCCCGTTTAACCGGGACCCGCACCCGAACGCCCGGCAACTCATGCTATTGCCGTCCACCAAGGCGAGTTCCACTCGTGGCAGCGTTGAGAATCGTGCCTTTGAACGATTTACTGCCCTTGTCCATCACCAACTCGCCGTTACCCACGTGTAGATCGGGAAAAGCATTAGGCAGGGTGGTGCGAGCACGCCAGATCTTGAAACGCAGTGTGTTCCCGTCGATGACGCCTTCCCTGATAACACCGAGTTCAGCGCGGTTGGCGCTCAGTTGACCGGTCACGAGATTGCCAGTTTGATAGAGCAGCAGATCCGGGTACAGTATCTGTTCTCCGACCTTTACCTGCCATGCTCCCGCGAAAACGGGTGCACGCGTACCGTTCCAGGTGCCGCCAGAGGAGTCATCGGGGTTATCGGTCAGGCTAAACGTGCCTTGAAACGACTGACCGTCGGGCGACATCGTGAAGCGTCCCGCCCCGCGGCCGCCGTCCTCAAGCCATTTGAAACGCAGCACGTTGTCAGTAACCGTTCCCGTGATCGAGCTAAGGCTTTGCCGTGCGGGTTCTGCGCTTATAGCCGACACTTTCACAAACGCAGTGACCGAGCCGCCCGGGGCCTGATAGATCGCCGTCAGACCGTTTCGTGCATAGGTCCCAGATACACTAGTGCGGCGGACCGTCTCGAGCGTTAGGACAATCTTTTTTCCCCTGCTGGTGACAGTATTCCAGGTGCCGCGGAATTCGACGGGGGTGCCCTGAGCGTACGAGCTCGAGATACTGCCTGCCAGCAACAGCACAATTCCACTGAAAATCGTGAACCAAATTCCCTTTTGTCTACTTGTCATTTGATGTCTCCCTAACTCGTTCTCTGTCTGTCCGTTCACTTCGATATACCAGGCATCCCCGTTGCCGCGCCTTAAGGTCTGGGTACAAAAACGGGACTACTGCACAACGAAAACGGCTGTGGACAAGGTCTTGCCTGCAGCTTTTAAGACGAACCTGTAGTGGTGATACCGTTGCAAGTGCAGTGGGATCGAAGCTTTCGGTTGTTTCCACACGGGGGATTGCGGAAGGTGCTCCGTCGAAAACGCAGGAATTTCGGCCCCGTTATCTATCGAGACAAAGACCTCCACGCTAGGATGATCGGGCCCGCCATCCCACGACAGAGGCACGATGCCGAAGGGATGGGTGGGCGTCGGAACTATCGCTTGACTGGCGATGATGAAGGGCGGCGTTGGCGGCGGTGGCGCAGGCGGCTGGGGCGCTGGCTTCGCCTTTCCCGAGGACTTGATGGGCTTCGGCACGACAGGCGGCGGCGGTGCGCACTTTAACACTCCCTGGCTGTGCCATGTTTGACGGCTGTTAGGGCTGGCCTTCTCCCAAGCTTCCCCATCCAACCTACCCGAGGGAAGGACTTTACCGTTATAAATGCCCGTTAGGCGGTTGGCCCAAAAGATCTGTACGCTAAAGCGGTCGCCATCGAACGTCCCGTCGACTGTGCCCTTCAGCGACTCATAACCGTCCGAGATTATCCCGTAAGTGGGTGTGTAAGTATACGCCGTCCCGGTGATCACCTTGCCTTTTTGTTCCAGCGTAAGGTCGTTAGCATACTTTGATCCCCGCTGTATAATGATCAGGGATCCGCTCGCATCCCAGCCTGTGCTGCATTGCGCTCCAGCCGAGGTGGGCAGAAAAGCAACAATCGCAGCAAACAAGAGACTGCAAAGAAGGGTCGCTGGAACAGCGAGCACCTGCCTTCTAAAGCTCAAATTCAAGGTCATTCTCAATCCGTCATAGTTTGCAAAGTCGCCGTCTTGTTTATGCATAATGTTCCTCCTTCGAAATCTCGCGATTTGAAACTAAATTTCTGTGACAAAAATTTCTCGGCTCTACAGATCAATCCGACTTCGGATGCTAGTCAGGGATTTTTTCCTTGACCTTATTCAGGACTTCGAATAACTTGCGGCTTTTTGTTTTTCCCTTTTCGATTACTCGATCCACCGCGTCCGCCTTTTTGCCTTGGGCGGTCCCATCAGACGGAGCCT
>DATLNN010000080.1:0-4645 GCA_035536695.1 Pyrinomonadaceae bacterium
CTGTTGTCGCGTCGAATATCGCCAACACCGGAAGTTTTTCGTGGACGGTTCCCAATTCAACGACCAGTTCGGCTCGCATCCGCGTCCGTGAGGCCGATTTTGCCGCTCCCTCTGGCGCATCTTCAACCAATTTCACGATCACTGCAGCCTCGACGGCGGCCGGTGCCACAATTTCAGGCCAGGTAACCGACCTGAGCGGAATGGCCGTGGGCAGGGCGACTGTGATCCTCACGGATGCGAACGGCAACGTCCGAATTGCGCTGACCAATCCCTTTGGATACTTTTTATTCGACGAGGTACCCGTCGGAGAAAGCTACGCAGCCAGCGTGCGCCACAAGCGGCTCCGATTTACCTCGCAGCTGGTAAATCTGACCGACAACTTTACCGGGCTGAATTTCGTTTCCGAAAATTGAAAGGTCCCATTATGGATAAAAAGAATGACGGCTGGTCAACGGCCGTCCTTCTTTTGTATTTTGGCCTGCGAGGTGCGGTGTTTCAATGGAACGTGTCGATCTTTCACGTTGGGTTTGGTTAGGTTCCTGATAAGCCGTTCAGCGTTGCGTTCGAGCGATGATTCGGTTTTCAGCCCGCCGAGGTATCGAAGTATCTCCTTTCGACGACTCGGGACAAGTTCCTCGAACGCCTTTTTCGCGGCCGCGTTTGCCTCCAGTGCTTTGGCGAACTTGGCCGGGACCGGCAGGTCCCGCGGCCGTGGGTCGAAGGCGATCTCAACATCCGCCCTGTCCCCGACTGTCAGGGCGGAATCTTTCAGCATTTTCCCATTTACGTACATTCGCCAGGCTCCGCCATATTTGACCAGCTTCTGAACAAACTCATGACCGTTCAACCGGCCCGCGACAGCTATTGGTCCATTGCGCCGGCCGGCTTGCGCGAAGACAGCTTCCAGCACTTCGCTCGACGGCTCGACAAAGGGATTTATGCCTATCTTGTAAATGGTTGCTGAAAACCTGTACATCATGTGTACCGCTGCGTTCAAAGGACTCGCTGTCGGCGGCGCTATTATAGGTTCATGGACGAGATTGCTATATTCGACATAGACGGCACCCTGGCGGATATTTCCGGCAGGCAGCATCACGTTCGCACTCACCCAAAAAACTGGAAGGCCTTCTTCGAAGGAATGGCCGAAGACAAGGCCGTCGCGTCGGTCGTCCGCTTGTGCAACATCCTTTACGACGCCGGAGTTTACATAATTCTCTGCTCCGGGCGCAATGAGGAACACCGGCCCGAGACAATCGATTGGATGGCACGCATGGGAGTGAAATATCACGAAATACGCCTGCGCGCCGACGGCGATATGCGGTCTGATGTAAAGGCAAAACGCGAAATGCTGAAAGGGGATCGACCGGAACAAAATCCTCTTCGTCGTGGAGGATCGCGGCCGCGTGGTGGACATGTGGCGGTCGGAAGGGCTAACTTGCCTGCAATGCGCGCCCGGGGATTTTTGACGGTTTGTTGAACATCGGTGCCGGGTTGGACGTATCCGGAAATGACCCTATTATTGGGAAAAGGTGCGCTATGCTGTGTCCTCAATGCGGTTTGACGCAGGCCGACGAACTTAATTTCTGCAAATCCTGCGGCGCAAATTTGCATGCCCTTCGGCGTGTATTGGCCACGCGTGAACAGGACGAAAAATTCGACTGGAGCAAATCGTGGGTCGCCGAGATGTTCATGTCGAGCGAGGAAGTGGTAAAGAGGCAGGCCGAAATCGAACGCTTGCAAGGCACCACTCCCGAGGCGAAGCGTCTTCGGGAGATCAAAGCGGGCATCATCACCGGCAGCGTCGGGATCGGCCTAATGATTCTTTTGTTCGTTCTGATGGGCGGCATCATCGCGAGCGGCCGGGTGTCGGATGCCTCCGCGGAGATCCTCAGCCGGATCTGGATCGTTGGGGTCATTCCGTTATTTGTCGGCGTTGCGCTGATAATCAACGGTGTCTTTATCAGTAAGCGCGACAAGGACAGCCCGGGAGCGACACTAAGCGACGGTCCGGCTCAGCTAGGTCCAGAGCCCGAAGTATTCCTCCCGCCGGCGGACACGAATGAGCTTTTTCCCGCCGGGTTCAGCGTGACGGACGAGACCACAAGGCATCTCAAAGAACCGAGCAAAAGTTCCGTTCCAAAGAATTAATGCGGATCCCGGCATTAAACCAAGGATCCGCAATACAAATCCAAAATCGAATTGGTGGAGGCGGCGGGAATCGAACCCGCATCCAAAGGTTGCGACCAGTGAAATCTACACGTTTAGCCCGTTTGCTCAATTCTCATTTTCGGCAAGTAAGCAAGCGGGCGAACCTTGCCGAAAACCAGCCTGACTAACGATTCAGACGCGACCGCAGGCGGTGGACGTGCCCTAGCTTAGACTGGGTTATGCCTTATCGGGTCGCTCCAAGCTGACTTCCCATAAGACATTGCTGTAGCTAAAGTTAATTAGGCAGCAAGAGCTAATTCTTGATTAGCATTTGTGTTTTGCAAGTTTTTTTAACGAGCTCACCTACAAAAAGCCCGACGTGCATCCAAAGATCTATACAAGCCCCTGTCGAAGCCTGTCGCCCCCATAAAGGAAGGTCAGTTTACAGTATTAAGATGAAAAATGGAACACCGGCGTTGTCGAGCGTCTTCTGCCGCCTAGGCAAATAGGCTTGTAGAATAACGTCGTTCACGAGGGAGACAATAGTGTGAGATAAGCCCGCAAATCCCACACAAGCCGGAACGTTCGCGCGTGTCGATCGTCGAAAGGCTGGTGCCATCGCTGTCGTTCGCCGTGGCTGCGCTCAGTGGAGCGGCGGCGGCGATGTGGTTGCAAATGGTCCTCAGGGCAATGCGTAATGCGGAAAATGCGGGATACACCGCGTTTTACAATGCCATGGCGGAGGTCTACGCGATTGGGGGGATTTCTCTGATGATCGCCTTGGCCTTGGGCCTTGTCGGGATCGCAACATCAGCGGCCAGGATGTTCACGGCCAATAGAACGGCTTCACCGACGGGCGTATTGTTTCTGCTGCCCGCGGGAATCTGCCTGGTTCCCGCGCTCTTGGTCGACTATGCGGGATGGCTTGCGGTCTCGGCGGTAAACACCCCAGGATCCCCCGGCATTAGCGGTATTGCCGTCACCATTAGCGTTCTCAACTGGGCAGCAGTTGGCACTGTAGTTCTCGCCTTTCTTATCCTTGCCATGTTCTCATTCATACCATTCAGATCGCGAAAGGGCCGCAAGTTTTCTCCTGTCCTGTGTCTCATTTTTATCGAAGTCGTCATCGCCGCTCTTGCCGTGAGTTTCCTACTGGGTCTTCGCATGTGCTGGTCGCTCGCCGAAGCACATTACTGAGCTTACGTTTGTCGATTTTCGGCCGAGATCCCCTAGGGTCCGCAGCAAGTTGCCATCCACACTGTCTCCACAATGGAAATTGAAAAATTCGTTGACACATTCGGGTAAAAGCCGTAAGCTTCGGCCATTCAATCTACAATTCATCCCCCCGGGCTGTTCTGAAGAATAGAAGTATTGGAGGACCTCACTGTAATGAAGAAGTTTTTTGCGTTCTCGATTTTGTTGGGCTTATGTGTCCTGGCTGCAGCCTTTTTTGGAAGCTATTCCGGCCGCGTGGAATCGGCACCGGCCGAACCGGAAGCGGCGATATCGGCCGTGTCCGCCGAGGGAAGGCGCGTCTGCGGGACCGACCACCGTCCTCAGGTGGTCGACGCCCAGGAGGAGGACCGATCGTTGCGATTGCGGGAGCGCGTGGCTAGGGGTCAAGCGGAACGCGACGTGACCGCCGGAGTCGTCGATGTCTACTTCCACGTCGTCACGGACGGCGTGAACGGCAATGTCAGCGATGCGGACATCGCGGCCCAAATGCGGGTTTTGAATAATGCGTTCGCACCGTGGGGCTGGAATTTCAACCTCGTCTCCACCGATCGCACGATCAACGCGGAGTGGTTCAGCGACTGCTACACGAAGGCAAGGCAGATGAAATCCGCCCTCCATCAGGGAACGGCTGAAGATCTAAACATTTACACCTGCGTCCCGGGCCCGTATCTGGGGTTCGCGACCTTCCCTTCGAGTTATCAGGGTCAGCCCGACCTGGACGGTATCGTGCTGCTGTATACGAGCCTGCCTCGCGGCGGCGAACCTAATTATGAAGGGGGAGATACGGCGACACATGAGGCCGGCCACTGGTTCGGACTGTACCACACATTCCAGGGCGGCTGCTCGAGGAACGGCGACTATGTGGCGGACACCCCCGCCGAACAAGTGCCGGCGTTTGAATGCCCCATCGGGCGGGACAGCTGCGCCGGAACACGTTACCCAGGCCTTGATCCGGTCACCAACTTTATGGACTACACTTACGACTCCTGCATGTTCGAGTTCACGCCCGGGCAGGACACACGCATGGACGAGATGTTCTCGATATACAGGTCTGGGAATTAGCCAGTCAGGGATGTATGAAGATCATATGCCGCCGCCGAGGTCGATTAAAATCCGGCGGCGGAAATTTTGTGTCCTGATTATTCGTCCGGCGGACCAACCGGCGGGGGACAAATAACGCGCACTATAGAAACAGGATCGATCAATCTTCCCTTCGGTTCTGTGGTAGAATTTCTCAAACGGCAGGTTGGTTGGTTATGCA
>DATLNN010000081.1:0-4017 GCA_035536695.1 Pyrinomonadaceae bacterium
GGCGCCGCGGCAGCGGGTTCAGGCGTCGGATCCTGCGCAAAAACGGGCATAACGGCGCCGGCGCACAGGCATACTAAAATAAGTCGGATAGCAATGACTCTCATAACAACTACATCTCCTCGATTTTTGACTGTAAATTACACGCCGCTACGCGAGCGGTAGCGCAGCGCACAGCGATCCTTCCCCCCTGGCACTTCGTTTGTTCAAGTATGAACTCGGAAAGGATACTTATATCACATGCTCGTCGCGATAAACCGCTTTTTACTCCATAAAGTATGCAAAGAATTGTAAAGTGGGGAGAGACGAGGGTCGGACCCGGCATGGGAGAGCAGAGAGTCGCGGCAATGGGGCCACCAGGCTTTTCGTGGTATCTTTTTGGCATTTCAAACAATTCAACCAGTAGGAGGCTAAAGGATGGAGGCTCTGACCGACTTTCTAAAATCTTCAACGCTTGTCGATTTTGGGTTTATCTTGATCGTTCTCGGGCTCAGCGGGGTCTTGATCCTCGCGGGGCTCGTGATGCTTATCGTGGTAAAGCGCAGAAAGCCTTTTTACCTCCTCGCCGTCTTTGCCATTCTGCCACTCGTGGCGGCGCTCGCGGGTGCGGGATGGCGATATTATCAAGCCGAGAAGCTGATGGCAGAGTATACGTCCATTGCAGGGGACGAAGCGTCCGAATGGCGGCAGCGATTTCGAACGGAGTTGCTTATTATGAGCACGACCGGCCTACCCGGCACCGTGCTTCCGATACTGATCGCACTTGTTGGCCTCGTCATAAAGCGGAGCCCACGCGCTGGGGGCACGGAGATGGAGTCTTAAAGAGCGAACTCAGCTACTACCGGGGCGTGATCTGACGGCTTTTCCCAGGCGCGGGGTTCGCGGTCGACCCAGCAGTCGGTACAGCGGTCGGCCAGGGGTTGCGAGGCCCACATGTAGTCGAGTCGGAGGCCGCGGTTTTTTCGGAAGGCGGATTCGTGGTATGTGTCCCACCAGGTGTATTCGCCGGGCTGGTCGTTGAACTCACGGAAAACGTCGACAAAGCCCCAGCGTTTCAGGGTCAGGAAAACTTCACGCTCTTCCTTCGAGAAATGTATGCGTGAGGCCCAATATCGGACGTTCCACATATCCATCTCCTGAGGACAGATATTTGTGTCGCCGCATAGGATCACGTCGTCCTCCGGGTCATACAGTTCGTCAAAGTACTTTCTCAGGCGCTTTACCCATGCGATCTTTGAGTGGAACTTGTCATGGCCGATATGCCTGCCGTGCGGAAAGTATGCGCAGACGACCTGAATGTCTTCGACACGTGCCGCGATAACGCGCTTTTCGGAGGTTTCCGTGTCATCGCCGAAGCCCTTTTGAACGTCATCGAGCGGGAGTCGCGAGAGGATCGCAACGCCGTTGTAAGACTTCTCGCCGTGTACTTCGATGTACTTGAAGCCAGCGGTTTCCAGCTTGCGTATCGGAAATTTGGCGTCGCGCGTTTTCGTCTCCTGTAGACACAGCACATCAGGCCTGGCGATCTCGCTCCAGCGGATCACATGATCGAGCCGAGAGGCGATGCCGTTTATGTTCCAGGTCGCGACCTTCACTGTCTAGGGTGAGACGAAGTCTCTCATCGAGATCGCGACCCCAGGGAATGATCTCAGCAATTGTTTGTCTTCTGTTACAAGCATCACACGCAGCGTTTGTGCGGCTGCCACGTATTCACAGTCATAGGATGAGCACCGTGAAATGCTAACAAGCTGCAGTACAGCGGCATCGTCGGTTGGAACCTGCCCGCCCACCGCGGAATGCGCGTCCTCCAATGCCGATAATGCTTCCTCCATCGACAACTCGCCGCGTCGCACATATCCGGAAAGCACGTTGAGGACCTCCGAATGCCACAGCCGAGGTGCCCGCCAATCTGGGTCTTTGCCGGCAACCTGCTCGGCGAGTGAGGTGAACGTTCCGTCAATCACCAGATAGCTAATGACATTTGCATCGGCGATTATCATTTCGTCTTGACCGGGCGTCCTCGGTTAACCGTCTTAGTCTTTGCATTGATCTCCTGCATGATCGGGCGCGGGCGTTTCAGCAACTCCGCCCTAGAATGCGCCAGGATCTCGTCAGTCAACCGGACGCCGCGTTTGGCCATTTCCTCACGGCGCTTACGTATGCGGCCGAGCAATTCGCGATCGATCCCTCTCCGTTCCAATCCGCGTTCAACGCTAATGATCGCTTCGTTGTTGATGCTACGCCTGTTCGCTTTTGCGGTCCGCGTCAGATCGGCATATAGCTCGTCTGGAAGATTCTTTATTGTTAATGTAGCCATATCCATTTTGGATGCATTTCGCATCCAAAATGGATGCTACCAGCTTCATTTGAATTCGGCAATGACGGGGGCATGGTCGCTCGGTTTTTCGAGAGCCCGCGGGGCCTTGTCGATCCAGCAGGCGGTGCATTTTTCGGCGAGCGATGTCGTCGTCCAGATATGGTCGATGCGGAGCCCACGGTTACGCTGCCACGAGCCTTCGCGATAGTCCCACCACGAAAACTCCTGCAGATCCGGATTGAGTTTGCGGAATACATCGACAAATCCCCACTGTTTGACGTGGGTCATCGCCGCACGCTCGGGTTTGGAAAAATGCAGTTTTCCCTGCCACACCGGAACGCTCCAGACGTCGAGGTCGTCCATTGCGACGTTAAAATCGCCGCAGAGCAGCACGTCTTTCGAGGCGTCGCACTTTTCGTCAAAGAATCGACGCAATCGTTGGAGCCAGTCGAGCTTGAAGGTGAATTTATCGGTCCAAAGCCCGCTGCCATTTGGAATATACGTATTTACGATGCGAATACCGTTCACCGTACCGGCGATCATGCGTTTTGGCGACTCGTCATCGTCGTCAAGATAGTTTTTCTGCACGTCCTCTATGGGAGTCCGAGATACGATCGCCACGCCGTTATAGGACTTTTCGCCTATAAAGGCTGCATCGTACCCGGCATTCCTAAGTTCGGCGACGGGGAAGTTGTCATCGACCGTCTTCGTCTCCTGCATGCACAACACGTCGAGATCGGCTGTCTGCATCCAGCCGAGCAGCTGCGGCATTCGGACCTTGATCGAGTTGACATTCCAGGTGGCGATCTTCACATAAAAAACCTTAACACAGAGAACACAGAGGAAAGACACAGGCTGCACAGAGAAATGCAGGGGGAACGTCTTAGCGATTGCGCCCCGAATTCCGTTCCCAAAAAACGCCATCGGCAAAACCCTGTATCGACGGATCAGACTCGGCCATCTCAAGGCGCTTTAGGGCGAGCAGGCAGTAGTGTTCATCGGACTCGACGGCGACAAACGAGCGGCCAAGTTTTTTGGCAACAACTGCTGTGGTTCCGCTGCCTGCAAATGGGTCCAGGATAAGGTCGCCCGGGCTGGTGCTGGCTAGAATGATCTTTGCGATCAGTTTCTCAGGTTTTTGTGTCGGGTGGTCGGTGTTCTCGGGCATCGACCAGAACGGCACGCTGATGTCCGTCCAGATATTCGACGGGTGTGTATCGCGAAAATTGCCGTCTTTGGTCTCGCTCCAGTCTTTCGGCTCGCCGTTGTGCCTGTACGGGGCGATAACCCGGCGCCGCTGCTTCACAGCGTCAAGATTGAACGTATATTTGTCTGACACGGTAAAGAACCAGATATCCTCCGCGGCGTTCTTCCAGTTCGCCTTCGCCCCGCGGCCCTTCTCGCGTTCCCAGGTAATGCGGTTTCTCAGCCTGAAATGTTTCGAACCCGCATTCTGGATAGCCGAGGACGAACGCCAGTCACCACAGATGTACACCGACGCGGTCGGTTTCATCAGCGGTACGCAAAGTGACAGCCAGGTGTTGAGCCATGCTTCGTATTCGAACGGCGAAACTTCACGAAATATCTCCTTCCCGAATTTCCGGGCCAGATTGTATGGAGGATCGGCGAACAGGAGGTCAAACCGGACGCGGGGAAGATGAGGTAGAGCGTGGAACGCGTCGCCATGGATAGTGCTGTCTACG
>DATLNN010000082.1:0-7520 GCA_035536695.1 Pyrinomonadaceae bacterium
AACGTCACTTGCTTGCTGCTATCAACCGGCCCATTTTTTGCGATATCGGACCCGACCCTCGGCTGTAATTGGACATCACGATCGCCGTCCACCCTGAGCCAAGATACATATCCAGATTTGAGCTGATCCCCGGAAAGCCTCCGCTGTGACCCACGATGTTCCGGGCGGTGTCAATCGAAAAGCCAAATCCATAGTTAGGAGAATTGAGTTCGGGTTTTGCCGACGTTAGCAGTTTTAGACCTGCCGGGCTGATCAGTTTACCGGAGCGTAGAGCCTGGTCAAATTTCAGAAGGTCGTCGACGGTCGAATATCCGCCGCCCTGCGGGCCGCCGCGCATCACGTGAGCAAAGATATTGTTGCCCCAGACAATACCGGCATCGGTAAACTGCTTGTCGTAGCCGACGGCCAGATTCGCATTCACCTTGTCCAATTCGTAGGAGTCGGTATTCGTCATTCCTGCTGGCCTGTAGATGTTATCGCGGACATAGTCAAAATAACTTTGGCCCGACGCCACCTCGATAACCTTACCGAGCACCATCATGCCGGTGTTGCTGTATTGCGATTTCGAGCCGGGCTCAAACCTGACGTCCTTTTCGTCCTGACGAGCGAGATCCATCATGTCGTCAACGGTACGGATCCTGGCACGCGACGTTGAATCGTAGCGTTCGGAAAAGTATCCGCCAAGGCCTGAGGTGTGCGTGAGAAGGTGCTTGATCTGGATCTTCTTCGCGGCCTCGGCATTCGGAAAATCAGGGATGAACTTTGACAGCCGGTCGTCATACGAGATCTTGCCCTTCTCGACCAGTTGAGCTATCGCCAGCCCCGTGAACATTTTATTCATCGAACCCAGATTGAACTTTGTATCGAACCTATTGGGGACGTCAAAGTCCTTATTAGCCGCCCCAAATGCCCCTTTGTACACAACTTGCCCGTCTTTGGCGAGCACTACAGCCCCGGAGAAAACGTCTGCATCGGCGAGCCTCTTTACGAATGCCTCCAGCTCTCGGGCCACCGCTTGCGTCGATAGACTCTGAGCGACCGCCGGGGCGTCTTTCACCGGCCGAAGGCCGATCCCTGTGATCTTGTAAGGCGGAGTATTTTCGACTCTAACGAGAAGTGCATCCCACTCGCCGGTCAATTTATGACGAACTCGCACCGTTACCTCGTTTTCCTTCCACTCCTCCACTTCTCCAAGCTCAAATCCACGGCTCTGATCGTGCATCATCGACATAAAACCCGTATGCCTGGCCATTGGCATTTTCACGAAGTCGCCTCCAAAATTTGCCTCAACAAATTTCTTATAGTCGGTGCGGCTGCCGGATGTGACATAGCCTGCGATCTCGCCCGCATATTTCAGGGCGGCTGCCTGGGCCGCCGATGGTTGGGCGGCCGCCGTGATGGACGCGATGGCCACCAAAACGGACAGGATAAGCATTTTTTGAATGTATTTCATCGATGAACTCCTTTGCAAAATTGGATTCTGACCAAAATACGCATCTGGTCAGTTCTTTGTTCAAAAAACTTTTAAGTATCAGGGATACTCGCTTCGACGCCGGGCAGACCATGCCGCTATGATCGCGACCGGCAGGCCAACCAGCAACGCATGGCCGATAACGCTGTTGAGAAATACCGGCCACCGGAATGGCGCGGGTGTCGGACCGCCCGCATTCGAGAGCGGAATGACAGCGTACTGCATAACGAAGTTAACGATGACGCCAAACGACAAGCCCGAAATGAGAGGATATCGAACTAAGAAGCTGCTGACGCGAGTGCCCGTGAAATAGACCGCGGCAACAAGAAATGCGATGACAAAATGAAGCAGAATACCCAGCGCGGCCGTATTCCAGCCGCCAGCGACGGCGGTTTCGCGGCCTAGCAATCCCGCGGCGACTCCCTGCCAGATACGGGCGAACGAGGCACCGGAATACAACATGAAGAAGAGCGTTGCGTCAAGGAAATCGAGTACACCTATCGCCATCCCGCCGTAAACAATGGTGTGAAACACACCCGGGCGCCCGAGAACCGCTCGTTCATTCATTCTTTTTATCTCCTGGTTGAGAGATAGGATGCCAGCCGAAGCGAAAGGTTGTTCGATCCAGGTTAGAACAGCGATGGAGCAGTCGCCGTATCGTTCCGCACGCCTTTGAAGGACATTCGATGCAGCAGGCATGGACCGTGATCGTTTATAGCCTGATAATGCGAGGTCGCGCCGTATCCCTTGTGATCGGCAAAACCATACATCGGGAACTCGGTGTCGTAACCCGTCATTAGATGGTCGCGGTAGGTTTTGGCCAGGATCGAGGCGGCAGCGATAGATGCCGAGATGGAGTCACCCTTGATCAGGGCCTTTTGCGGCAGTGGCGTTAGTTTCAGCCTGAGTGCGTCTATCAACAGGTAGTCGGCGGCAGGGCGGAGCGCTTCGATAGCCATGAGCATTGCCTTCTTTGTCGCCTCAAGGATATTGATCCGGTCGATCTCGTCCGCCTCGACGCGGCCGATGGCGTAGGCGATGCAATGAGTCTTTAGTTCTTCCGCGATCTCGAAACGTAGGTCCGAACTGACCTTCTTGGAATCGTCGAGCCCTTTCGGAAGCGGTCTTTCGATATCGAGGATACAGGCGCTGGCAACGACCGGCCCTGCAATGCAGCCGCGTCCAACCTCATCGACACCCGCAACGAATCGGAAGCCTTCGAGGTGGGCCTGTCGTTCAAAATCGAGTCCGATCGCCGTAACAAGCGGGTCATTCAATAGAACGCGGAGAGACGATCCGGCTACTCGAGCAGAATCTTTTCTCTCCGCGTTTCTCATGGAACTAATTCCCGTATCTTACGCTTGTTTTTTCTTGGCGCGAGTATCGCGTTCCTTAATGCGGGCAGCCTTGCCGCGAAGATCGCGAAGGTAATAAAGCTTGGCACGCCGCACCTTACCGCGACGGATGACGTCTATGTGATCGATAACGGTCGCGTGCAGCGGGAAGATACGCTCCACGCCGACACCGAAGCTCACCTTGCGTACCGTCACGGTCTCGCGCACGCCGCCGTGTTTGATCGCGATGCAAATGCCCTCGAACGCCTGCAGGCGTTCCTTATTACCTTCCTTAATGCGGACATGCACCCGCAGCGTGTCGCCCGGCTGAAACGCCGGAATATTCTCTTTGAGCTGGGCATTTTCGACGGAGTCTCATCTGTTCATTTTTATCCTTTCGGCCAGAGGTCAATAATGAGTTACACAGTGGGTTAGAGTTTTCCAGAGTTGCAGACTCGTGTAACTAACTATTCACAATTCACCATTTTTTTCGTCTAGCAGGTCGCTTCGCATCAACCTGGTTTTCTCAAGCGCCTTTGAGCGTCGCCACTTTTCTATCTCGGCATGATTGCCGTTCAGTAAAACTTCGGGAACACCCATTCCCCTAAATTCCGCTGGCCGCGTGTAGTGCGGGCAATCGAGCAGCCCGTCGGAAAATGAATCATTGTCGGCCGACGTTTGGCTGCCCAACGCGTCAGGCAAGAGCCGCACAATGCTGTCAACAACAACGATGGCCGCCGGCTCACCGCCGGAGAGCACATAGTCGCCGATCGAGATCTCGTCCGTGACCAGCGCTTCGTTCACCCGCTCATCGACGCCTTCGTACCGGCCGCAGATCAGTACAAGATGGTCGACATCGGCCAGTTCTTTCGCCGCCGCCTGTTTGAACGGCCGAGCCTGCGGTGTCAGGAGCACAACGCGCGTACGGTTAGGATATTCGTCGCGCTGGCTGGCGCCGACCAAATTTTCAATCGCGGCAAAAATCGGTTCCGGTTTTAGCACCATCCCGTCGCCGCCGCCAAACGGCCGGTCATCGACCATTTTGTGTTTGTCCACGGCGTATTCGCGAATGTCGTGGACATTTATCTCAACTATCCCGGCAAGCTTTGCCCGGCGAATAATGCCAAACTCAAAAACCGCCCCGAAAAACTCGGGGAAAATTGTCAAAACATCGATCTTCATCCCGGGAACGCAGCCGCCCCCGGCTGCAACGCCGGTTCGTCGGCGTGGCGTTGTCTACTTTCCGCAACTCGAATGTTCGCCGACAACGTCAGCGTTCTTCGAACGCTTGCAGGCGGGGGCGCCTGCGTTCCGTCTAGAAATCAAGCAACCCTTCAGGCGGATCGATCTTGATCAGCTTATTGTCAACGTCGACCTCGACACAGATCGCGTGTGCGAACGGTATCAGATATTCTTTTGCCGTGCCCTCGACGACCAACAATTCAGTGCCGCCTGGTCGCATCAGCTCTTTAACCGAGCCTATGGTTTCTCCGTCTACCGTCTCAACCCGGCACCCCGCGAGCTGCCAGTAGAAAAATTCGCCCTCATCGAGTTCGACCGATTCGGACTCGACCACGCAGAGCTCAGTGTTCCGCAGCGCCTCCGCGGCTTCGATAGAATCATAGCCGGCAAATTTCAGCACGATCCGATCGTTCTGAAACCACAGATCTTCGATTTTCAATGAGCCCCGGCTTTTCCCATCTGAAACCGCCGTAACGCTTTCGAGCGACCCAAACCGCTCCGGAAAATCGGTTAGCACCTCGGCCATGACCTCGCCCTTTATGCCCCGCGGCCTTACGACACGAGCGATGGCGACCAATTCTATCGAATTTTCAGAGCCCGACAAACCCAATGAACCGCCTAATCTTCGACGAGGTCGAGGTGAAACCGCCTGTTGTGTTTTTGGCCCGCGACAAAAAGAATGCTGCGGACGGCCTTTACGGTCCGGCCCTCGCGGCCGATAATGCGGCCCATGTCCGAATCGGCAACGCGGACCTCGATTCGGACGTTCTTGCCGTCCGTCATCTCGCTGACTTCAACCGCGTCGGGATCTCCGACGAGGGATTTGATGATGGTTTCAACAGCTTGCTTCATTCTGTGAGTCGATCTCAGGCACGTACCCGGGCGCAGTTAACCGGCTGTGCTTGCCTCAGGATCGCCCTTATCAGGTGTCGTACCCTCAGCCTCGCCGGTGGAGGGTAGTCCTCTCTCGCCCGCCGCAACGGCAGATGCCTCGGGAAATTCTGTGCCTTCATTTTCCGGCGCCTTCAACGGATCGTTAGCCTGTTCCGACTCAGCCACCGGCGTGTCGATCTCCGCGAGTGCGGCCGCGGCCTCGGCCGCCGCAGTTTCTTCGGCGGCAACGCGCTCGGCTTCAAGACGTTCGGCTTCGGCCTGCTTCGCTTCGGCTTGAGCCTGAGCATCCGCTGCTTTCTTGGCCGCCATGGCCTCGGCCGCTGCCGCCTTTTCTTCCTCGGTCTGAACCGGGTTGTTCTTGATCAGGCTCTTGACCGTGTTTGTCGGCTGCGCCCCGACGCCGATCCAGTATTGAATGCGGTCGTGATTCAATATCACTTCGGCCGGATCGAGCATCGGGTTATATGTTCCCAGATTCTCAAGATACGCCCCGTCGCGCTTTGATCGTTTCTCCTTAACAACAAGGCGGTAAAAGGGTTTGCCCTTGGCGCCCATTCTCATCAAACTGATTGCTAGCATAATCTGCAGGTGACAAGTGACAAGTGACGGGTGACAGGAAAAAACCCGTCAGTTGTCACTTGTCACTCGCCCCTATCTCCTCTTCTTGTGCCTCTTCTTCTTCTTAATACTTCTCGACGCGCCGCCGTTCGGCGCATCATCCGAATGATCCATCGCCGAGCCGCCGCCCAGCATCCCGAGCGGGTTTCCGCCGCCCAGCATATTTCCCAAGCCGCCGGCCAATCCACCCGCCATTTTCCGGGCCATCCCGCCAAAGAGGCCGCCCCGGTTCATCTGGGCCATCATCTTTTTCATCTGCTCGTACTGGCGGATCAGCTGATTGACCTCGGCAATTGTCGATCCTGACCCGCCGGCGATGCGGGTCTTGCGGCTTGCGTCTATGACCTTATGGTTGTTGCGCTCGAGGCGCGTCATCGAATCGATGATCGCCTCGGTCCGCCGCATTTGATGATCTACGACCGCCGATTGCTCGTCCGTTATCTGCAGCCCCCCGGTCATTTGTTCGGGCAACATCTTCATCAGCTTTGACATTGAGCCGAGCTTTTTGAACTGGCCAAGCTGATTGCGAAAATCTTCGAGCGAAAACTGGTTGGTCGTTATTTTCCGCAGCTGTTCCTGGGCCTCATCTTCGTTGATCTTGCCCTGGACCTCTTCGATGAGCGTCAGTACGTCACCCATGCCCAGAATACGCTGGGCAACGCGGTCGGGATAGAAAGGCTCGATCGCGTCGTATTTCTCGCCGACGCCGACGAATTTTACCGGCTGCCCGATAACCTGTCTGATCGAGAGGGCTGCACCGCCGCGTGCATCGCCGTCCATTTTTGTGAGGACGACGCCGGTGATGCCGATCCGTTGGTGAAACACTTCGGCGGAACGCACGGCGTCCTGGCCAGTCATCGCGTCGGCGACAAACAGCACCTCGACCGGTTTTGTCTCAGCCTTGATCGTTTCAAGCTCGACCATCAGCTCGTCGTCGATGTGCAGACGCCCGGCAGTGTCGATCAGCAGGGTGTCAAAACCCGTGTCGACTGCGTGCTTCATAGCGCCGCGCACCAGTGTCATCGGGTCTTTCGTTTCCTTGTTCTCGTAAACCGGGATGCCAACCGCGCCGCCGACCACCCGCAGCTGCTCGCGCGCGGCCGGACGATATACGTCAACCGAAACAAGCAGCGGCTTTCGCTCCTGATTGTCCGCCAGCCATCGCGATATTTTGCCTGTTGAGGTCGTCTTACCCGAACCTTGCAAGCCGACGATCATCACCACGTTCGGCGATTGCTTTGTAAAAACAAGCCGCGACGAAGTGCCGCCCATCAGCTCGGCGAGTTCGTCGTAGACGATCTTGACAACCTGTTCGTGAGGTTTCAGGTCCTGCCAGACCTCTTGTCCCTCAGCCTTCATTCGAACCGCATCAACAAAATCCTTCGCGACCTTATAATTGACGTCCGCCTCGAGAAGCGCCATTCGAATCTCGCGAAGCGCCGCATCCACATGCTCAGGGGTCAACTTCCCCTGCCCACGCAGGTTTTTCAGCGATCTCTTGAGCTTGTCTGACAGCGATTCGAACATAATAGAGACACTTCGGCTACAATAGTCGAAACTATAAATAGTAGTGTTTCGCCTCTTAGGTGTCAAGAATTGAGAGGCAGATGGCCATAATGGAACACCCGTATCTGATGCCATCGTAGTCCAAGTCGGGCGCCTTTCGGCTTTGTGGTCTCGCACCGAAACACATTTGAACGCAAGGGGAGTTGTCCGATTCTTTATATCCCTTACTACTTTCTCCTACCCCTTTCCTACTTATTCCTACTTATTCCTACCATGGGACAGGTTTGGGACAACCTATCTTTTGCAAACACAGCGACTTGCATCGTTTGTCCCGTTGTCCCACTGATGTTATGAAGCTGATTCCAGCGGATGTCGAGTAGTTTAGTAGACTACTCGACGAGCGATAGAAGAAAGGTCCGATGGAATCAGCATGACATTATACATCGGCGTAGATT
>DATLNN010000083.1:0-3735 GCA_035536695.1 Pyrinomonadaceae bacterium
AAAGAATGGCAAAAACAGACGCAAACAAATCAATAGCAAGTCTAAAACCCGCCGAGCCGGAAACAGTAGGCGAAGCAAAAGATCGCGAAGAAGACCCTGGCTACTGGAAACTGACCGACGACGAGATACTGCTGCGTTCACCTGAACCGCAGGATGAATATAAAACGTCCGACTCATGGCGTGTTTTTCGGATAATGGGCGAGTTTGTCGGTGGTTTTGATGACCTGGCGGCGATCACGCGCGGGGTTTCGATCTTTGGTTCTGCCCGTACTCCGGAGGGCGACCCAAATTACGAGGCCGCCCGTGAGACAACTCGCCTCCTCGCCGAGGCGGGTTTTGAGATCATCACCGGCGGCGGCCCTGGCGTTATGGAAGCCGCCAATCGCGGGGCCTACGAGGCCGGAAAGATATCGGTCGGATGCAACATCGAGCTTCCGTTCGAACAGATGCCTAATCCATATCTGACCAAATCGCTGTCTTTCAAATACTTCTTCGTCCGCAAAACGATGTTCATCAAATACAGCAATGCCTATGTGATCTTCCCAGGCGGTTTCGGCACCATGGACGAGTTGTTTGAGGCATTAACGCTGATCCAGACGCGCAAGATCCGCAACTTTCCCGTAGTCCTCTTTGGTTCGCAGTACTGGCGCGGGCTGCTTGCCTGGCTCACCTCGATGATGCTCAACGAAAAGATGATAAATCCTGCCGACCTGAGCCTGATGCATCTAACAGACTCGCCAAAGGACGCCGTAGATTTTATCGTCAAGACCTGCAATGCCGGCTTCGACAGCGGTGAAGAAAAGGACACGATGCCGCCAGAACTCTGGAAGCAGAACACCAAGAAGAAAGCGATCCCGTAAAGAATAGCTCGTCTAGGTGTCTAAGACCTTGATCATCCAGCTGAGGTATTCCGCGGAAGCGCGTGCCGCGTCGACCGCCGTCACCTCCGGCACGCTGTAGCTGTGGTTCGCCTTGATAAATGCCTCGAGTTTGTCATACCGGTCCGGGGCTGTCTTGATGATCAACAAAATTTCCGGCTGCTTCTCGAGGTTCCCTTCCCACTCGTAAAACGAGATCATCTGAGGCACGATCTGCACGCATGCGGCCAGGCGTGCCCTAACGATGGCCTCAGCTAACGATTCTGCCTCTTCGGCGTTCGGAACGGTCGTAAAAACGATCAGCATCGCCAGATTATACCTCGAACTGGCCGGCGGATCTTATTGACATTAGAAATCAGGAACTTTTTCATCCACACCTGGCCAATGCGTCTGTGTTCGTCGGCGAATTGACTCGAAGCAGGCATGTTCCGACTCTTGTCTTCGGACAATTTGAGATACATGCTAAGCAGCATCTGCGGCACGAACGTACCCATCACGATCGCCAGGCCATAAAGCCCGTTCTACAGACTTGACATGATGTACTTTACACTATAAAGTTCTTGACAAAAGGGTTCGCCGTAAGCGAGTAGTCTCTACCCGCACTACGGCATTCACACTAGAATGGCCGTAGCAAATATATGAAGAGCAAAGTAATATTGGTATTTCTTCTTACTCTTGGTTTCTTTGCCGGAGCGCTCTCACAGGCACCAAACGAAGCCAAACTCGACCAGTTCTTTGACCGGCTCGCCGAGAAGAACAAGGCGATGGGGAGCCTTGTCATCGCAAGGGAAGGAAAGGTCGTCTATGAACGCGCGATCGGATACAGTCATATCACCCCGAGCGATAAGAAGCCGATCACCGCGGCCACCAGGTTCCGAATTGGCTCGATCACCAAGATGTTTACCGCAGCGATGGTTCTAAAGCTGGCGGACGAGAAAAGGCTCCGCCCAAGCGACACGATCGACAAATATTTCCCACGGATTCCTAACGCAAAGAACGTCACGATCGCCCACCTCCTGGGCCATCGCAGCGGCATACGTGGATTGGGTGGAGATCAGCATCGGCCCTTGCGTGACAAAGGTGCCAGCACGACGGAACTGCTCGCCTTGATCGAAAAGGCCGGTATCTCCGATTTTGAGCCCGGGTCGAAATTTGCCTATACCAACGAGAACTATTTCCTATTGGGCCTGCTCATCGAAAAGCTGACCGGCAAAACCTACCAAGAAAATCTGAGCAAGAGGATCACGTCGAAGATAGGGCTCAACGACACATACGCGGCTAGTAGCAACGTAGATCCCGCCAGGAATGAAAGCTATTCCTACAGATATAACCTGGACTGGGAACAGGAAAGCGAGATCCACTGGAGCCTGTTTTTTGGAGCGGGGGGCATTGTTTCGACGCCCTACGACCTGGTGAAATTTATCACTACCCTCTTTGAGGGCAAGATAGTTTCAAAGCAGAGCCTTGGCCTGATGACCGCGATGAAGGACGACTACGGATTTGGAATGGATGTCGTACAGCTTGGCGGTAAAACGTATTTCGGCCACACGGGCGGCGCTCAGAGTTATGGCGCATGGCTGGCTTACCTGCCGGAGGAGAAGCTGGCGCTTGCCTACGCGACGAACGCAAAGCCTTATCCGGTAAAGAACATCGTCGGCGGCATTTTCGACATTTACTGGAACCGGCCATTCGAGATTCCCTTATTTGCCACGTTCGATGTCGGTCCTGAAGTCCTGGATTGCTACGTCGGCGTCTACTCGGCGACGGGCGTTCCCGTCACATATACCTTTACGCGGGAGGGCGCGACGCTTTTCGTTCAACTACCCGGGGGAACGCCTCTGCGGCTCGAAGCCACGGCCGCGGACAAGTTCAAGATCGATCCTCCGGGCATTTTTTTTGAGTTCGACGCCGCCAAAGGCCAGGTAACCTGGAAGCGCGGGCAAGGTGCGAGGGTCTTTACAAAGGAAAAATAGTTATGAAGAAATGGATGAGCGGAGTGCACGGTACGGTCCTAATGATCGTACTGTGGGTCTTAGGGTGGGGCCTGGGGTTTGGCGGCATCATGGAGGCGTTCGTCGACCCGGACGGTAAGATACAGGATGTGTGGCTGACGCTGCTGGCGGTGCCGGGCTTTATCGGCGGCCTCCTGTTTTCCGGATTGCTATGGTTTTCAGAGGGCCGGCGCAGCTTTAATGAGGTCTCCTTGTCGCGCGTATCGCTTTGGGGCATTGTCACTGGTCTCGTGATCGGCCTGCTGACTATCCCGGCGGAAGTGGGCGACGTGTCGCCGGGCGCCACCGGGATGACCGCCATTGCGACATCTCTTAGCCTGGTAGCTGCCATCGGGTCTGCCGTATTCTTCCGAATCGTGGGGCGCCGGCAAACCTCCGATGTTAGCCTCTAATTAGCGGCACCTTATTTTCGATTCCCTTCACTTTATAGTGGTATTTTACTATCCGGACCTGGTCGGTTGAATTCGGTGACGCCGTTAACAAACTCCCGCCCAAGGGTGTCTTATATTGGTGAGGTACCGACTATAGATGCGCCTAATAACAGTATTCTTTCTCCTCGTGTTGACGGCTGGACCGGCCATCGCTATCGCCGCCCTGGCCTATTTCGGCTTCGATACGCTGCCCGCCGAGCTCGAGCGGATTCCCGTCGAGACCGTAGATCGTGCCGTCGATTGGCTCGCAGCGCAGCCTGGTGTCGATCCGAACCGAATTGTTCTGCAGGGCGGCTCAAAAGGCGCCGAGCTTGCGCTGCTGGCCGCGTCACTCAATAAACGGGTGGCGGGGGTCATCGCCATTTCGCCATCGTCAGTCGTTTACGAAGGCATCGGCAGCTCCAAAACCCAAGT
>DATLNN010000084.1:0-4147 GCA_035536695.1 Pyrinomonadaceae bacterium
GCGGGTCTCACTTTCACTGCAGCTGCAGGTGCGGGCCAGGACCTCGGAAGCAGCAATAAATTCCTGCTAGGAGTTAAAAAGAGCGGGCCTCCGCCAAAAGCGACAAAAAAGACCCCGCCAAAGTCTAAGGCGAAGCCAGAGATATCAAGCGCAAAGAAATCCGTAGCAAAAAAGCCTCCGTCGACAGCTGCGACGAAAGCGAAGACACCCCCGAAAAAGTCGACTGAGACAAGCTCCAAGGCCACCCGGGTGGAAAACCGGCCTGCAACCCCCACCAAGAAGGTCGAGATCGCCTCGGCGCCCCCGGCAGAACGATTCCAGTTCGGGAGCGCGACTGATGAAGAACTCTTTGAAGATCTGATCGAGCAGGGTAACGTCGCACGCGACGACCGTAATTATGCGGCAGCTGAGGCGGCGTATGAAAAGGCAAGACCGATCAAACCCAGGGATTGGCGGGCTGTTTACGGACTAGGCAATCTCTATGCTGACCAGCACCGGTGGGAAGAGGCCGAGAAGGCGTATCGAACGGCGCTCCAGATCGAGCCGGGATTTGCGATCACTTATGTTGCCCTAAGCTTTGTGCTGACGCAGCCGGTCATCGCCCCGAATCTCCCAGACCGTTATAAAGAGTCCGAGCGCCATGCCCGAAAAGCGATCCAGCTAGCGCCATCAAACGCTATGGCATTCGATCAGCTTGGGGTCGCCCTCGAGCTCCGCGGCCAGATCGGCGCGGAGACAGAAAGTGCCTACCGCACCGCCATTAAGCTTAACCCCGGATTTGCACCGGCGTATGCGCACCTTGGTCGTCTGTTGAGGCGCCGCGGTTTGACCCGGGAATCGGAAAGCTTATATAAACAGGCGATCGAGCGCTCGACAGATATTGCTACCGTCGCTGATATCATGCAGTCTGAACAGCGGTTCGCCCAGTCAGAGAAACTCCTCAACAATGCCCTGAAGGAGGACCCGCGAAATCCGTCTGCGCTACTGCTGCTCGGTCGCGCTTTAACGGCGCTGGGTAGGTTTGACGGTGCCGAGGCGGCCCTTAAAAAGAACCTTGCTGTCAGTAATAATGGGTTTATGGGTCGCAGCCTGCTGGCGGCGCTTTACCTAAGACGGGGCGATCCACAGGCTGCCGAGAGAATGCTCTCTGAGGCACTGGCCTTTGCCGGCTCTTTTGGAAAGCTGCGACTTTCGCGTCAGTTTGAAGAGGTCGGGGACGCGTACATGAAAAGCTTTAATCGGCCAATGGCCGAGCGTGCGTACCGTCGGGCGATCGACCTCGACGCGGAACGCGACACGCTAGCCGCCAAACTTTCCCGGGCGCGATTCCGCTAGGAATTTCAAAGTATCTCAGGCAATAATGACTGGAGTCTGTTACAAATTGAGATCGTCCATATGATCAAAAATGGCTCGTTTCGACGGCGCCGCAGGCGCGAATAGAACCGAAAATGCTGTGTCCTAAATGCAAGGAATATTTTGAGGAAGGGTCGCGCCGCTTTTGCCCGACAGACGGCTCACGCCTGGTGTCTGATACGGGCAGCCTTGTGGACGATCGCGCCGAGGGCGGCATTTTCGCGAATTTGATCCCGAAGATCGAGGGCATCAAGCAGTTTGATGAAATCAACTCCGACTTGCCGAGTTTCACGTTAAGCCAACCTGAAGTTTCGTCGGCGGCCTCGGGGCCAACGCGTCCCGAAATTAAGGACGAGGTTGTTTTTGAGTTTGATAACTCTGACGGGGTGCCGCCAGCACGCCCTTCGCCAAAACCGATGGGGAGAAAGGTGAATCCGAACGAGATACCAGCGGGTCACGTTAACCTGGAGGATAGGGCGCCGGGCATGGCGGCGGAATTTGACACGACCGATCCAGAGCGGTTTGTTGGGCGCACCGTCAAAGGGCGATACAGCGTCACCGAATTTCTGGGTGGGGATGAGTCAGGGCTTGCGTACCTGGCGGACGATAAGATCGTTGAAAACCGAATGGTATTGGTGAGGATCCTGACCGGTGGCGAAACCGACGAGATCATGGATAGCATCCTGGCTGAGGAACGCGTGTCGCTCTCGCATTTCACCCATCCGAACATTGCCCGCCTGATCGATTCCGGCCAGTTCACGGACGGCACAAATTTTTTGGTCAGCGAGTACATGTATGCTCTTTCTGTGAGAGATATACTGAGCATTCACGGTAAGTTTCCCGCGGAGCGTGCCGCGAGAATAATTCGGCAGGCGTCCAGCGCTCTTAATGAGGCGCATCAGGAGGGAATCCTTCATAGAGACGTTCGCCCTGAAAATCTGATCGTAGACACGACCGGTGAAACCGAGCAAACCATCCTGGTCAACTTTGGTGCGTCCAACGGCGAGCCCACGCCGACGAACATCGCGTATAAGGCCCACGAGGTGCTGCACGGACGTATATCGACCGTATCGAGCGACATTTTTTCGCTCGCAGCAGTGGCGTTCGAAATGCTGACCGGCCGGCTACCATTCGCGGGCGAATCGGCGCGAGAACTCGTACGTTCGCAAAATCGGGGACTCGATCTGGCGAGCACGGACAGCCGGTCAGAATTGCGTCCGGCCCTTGACGAAATATTTACTCGAGCCTTTGCCCTGAATCCCGCTGACCGCTATGCGAAGGCCCGCGACTTTGGTGATACATTCTGCTCGGCCCTCGCCGAGTCCGACACGCGTCGGGTCAAGACCGCGGCGATCGCGGTACCGATAGTAAAAACCCAAACACTAAGGCCGATTGTCTCGGTGCCGGCGCCGACCGGCGCGAGTGATACGAAACCGATAAACGATGGGGCCGCGCCTGAGTTGCGGCCCAATATGAACATGTTTGCGGTTACCCCCGCGCCGACTGGGCGTTCTGTGTTCGTGCCCATCCTGGGTGCGCTTGGCCTTTTGGTGCTCGTCGGGGGCCTATGGTATTACTTCTTCTATTCGCCCCCGGCTGGATCAGGCGAGCCGGGCAATGCGGTGGCTAATACTGATCTACCGATCGTTCCTCCGGCGTCACCCGCTGCCGTCAATGCTGAACAACAGCCGCCGGCCCGAACGATCTCGGTGCCGCCAAATTCGACCTTTTATCAAAACAGCAGGCAAAATGTAAAGGGAGATCTGTTACGCAATTTCGTCGGCTTTTCACTCTACTATCCCAAGGACTGGAAGGTTAACGGACCGACGGAAAGTGGGAGCACGAAAACGCGGGGCAAGTTTCTTGACATATCGCGCCTCTCCTCCGACGATATCCTGATGGAGCAGATGCTCATCAGTTACTATGCAAGCAGCGGCACGTTTGCCGGCGACGCTCTTCGTTTCAGCCAGCTTGTAAAAGAGACCAACGAGACGCTTAAGAATCTGCCGGGCTATCGCATGATCTCCGAACAAGAAATAAAGTTTAACGGCGACCGGCGTGCGTACGAGATGAAGTTCCAGGCGGAGCCCGCTTATGAGAACGGCAAAAAGATCCATCTCTGGGGTCGCAGGCTGTTTGTTCCGGCGGAGCGTCCGGGCGCTCGAATTGGTTTTGAAATAACGATGCTTGCCACGTCGGCCGACGACGATGTCCGCGGGGTTGATGATATTGGCGTTCGAGGTGAGCTTGCCTCGATACTCAACAGTTTTGAACCAACCCACAATTAGGACTGGTCCGTGTCGCGCGCAGCGATGAGTGCGATCTGAAGACAAATAAAGCGCTTTACCTTTTGCTCCATCCGGACTAGAATTATTGCAGCGTATCAAGCAACGCGGTGGAGCGGACCCCTCATCAAAGCGAGGAAGTTCATAAACCGGGGGTTTTGCTAGTAGGAGCGACCATGGATTCACACTCGGCTGCGATCAAGCAGGGTATCGGCCTCGCCTTTGATACTGCAGACACCAAGATCTTACCTTCCACTGTCGACGCTGATCAGGTCGATAGGACCGCTCCCGACATCGATCTTTGCCGCATGGCCGCGAAGGGCAGTCTGGAGGCTTTTGAAACGATCTACGAGCGCTATCACCGGCGCACCTACAGCCTCTGTCTACGTATGACGAGCAGCCAGACCGAGGCTGAAGACCTAACCCAGGAGGTCTTTATCCAGTTGTTTCGAAAGATCGGTAGTTTTCGCGGTGATTCAGCGTTTTCCACTTGGCTGCATCGGCTCACT
>DATLNN010000085.1:0-10863 GCA_035536695.1 Pyrinomonadaceae bacterium
CGAGAAAAACAATTTTGAGTATATCCCGCTCGGTGTGGGAGCGATTATTCCGCCTTGGAACTTTCCGCTTGCTATAATGGCCGGTATGACGATGGCCGCGGTCGTTACGGGCAACACAGTTGTGCTCAAGCCGTCGTCCGATTCACCGACGATCGCGGCAAAGTTTATTGAGATCGTCGAGGAAGCCTGCCTGCCTGCCGGCATCGTCAACTTTATCTCTGGCAGCGCCAAAACGGGTGAGGCCATGGTGACGCATCCGAAGACCCGATTCATTTCCTTCACCGGTTCCAAGGGCGTGGGCCTGCACATTAATGAGCAGGCAGCAAAGGCGCGTGAAGGCCAAATATGGATCAAGCGGGTTGTTGCCGAGATGGGCGGGAAAGATGCCATCGTCGTCGCTGACGATGCAGACCTTGATTCGGCAGCGACCGGGATCGTACAGGCAGCATTTGGATTTCAAGGTCAGAAATGCTCGGCTTGCTCGCGGCTGATCGTCGATGAAAAGGTACACGCGCCCCTTATGGAAAAGGTCGTCGAGCTCACTAAGAGGCTCAAGATCGGCCTACCGACCGAGGCGGACACAAACCTGGGGGCGGTCATCAATAAACGTTCGTTCGACACAACGCTCCGATACATCAAGAAGGGGACGGACGAAGGGGGCCAGGTTTTGACGGGTGGCACAGGCGATGAAACTAACGGCTACTACATCGAGCCGACCATCATTGACAACGTCGCCCCCGGCGCCACAATAGAGCAGGAAGAGATATTTTCGCCCGTTTTGGCGGTGATCAAAGCACGCGATTTTGACCATGCTCTTGAAATAGCGAATGATACCGAATTCGGGTTGACCGGAGCCCTCTATTCTGCCTCGCCCGAGCGTCTTGAACGGGCTCGGCGTGATTTCCACGTCGGCAACCTGTATCTTAACCGAAAATGCACGGGAGCTCTCGTAGGGGTACACCCCTTTGGCGGTTTTAATATGAGCGGCACCGATTCAAAGGCGGGCGGTCGAGAATATCTTTTACAGTTTATGCAGGGCAAGTCGATCGCCGAGAAACTCTAGCCCACCTGTGCCACTTATTGAATTGTGCTGCTCGACTCCTTTGAATATGACACCGACGGAACAAGCAATATTTTTACGTACGTTCCTTCCTCCGAGGGAGCGGGTTTCAACGCGTAGAGAACGAGCGGCGACAAGTGCGTCAGGTCGTTCGAGGGTTCGAATTATCATTGCGGCTACTAAGCCAATTTGAGAAACAAGTTTTGAATTTCTGGTTCTGGGTGCTAAGTTCCTCGCAGAATTTGGCACTCTTTGCATTTCTATGAACAAAATCACACAACCGCTGAAAGGGGTTTTAGTGCTCATAATCTTCGCCTCGGCTTCAGCTCCGATGGCCCAGGTAGTGCCCCCGTTTCCGGTCAAGCGTGTCGAGAACGCTGAAACATGGCGCCGGGACGGCTGGAATGCAGTCGCACGGGCGAAGAAGCAAAGAATTCAAAATGGCCGCGCCAAAAACGTGATCCTCTTTGTCGGTGACGGCATGGGGATCTCTACCTTGACGGCCGCGCGAATATTCGAAGGACAGCAACGCGGCGAGAGCGGGGAGGAAAACCGACTGAGCTTCGAAGAATTTCCTTTTTCTGCGCTCTCAAAAACCTACAGCACCAACCAGCAGACTTCGGATTCGGCCCCGACGATGACCGCAATAATATCGGGTGTCAAAACCGATGAGGGTATCATTTCCGTCAATCAGAACGTCCAATACGGAAACTACAAAACAGTTGCCGGAAACGAGACCAAGACGCTGCTCGAATATGCGGAGGAAGCGGGGAAGTCAACCGGAGTCGTTTCCACTGCTCGTTTGACGCACGCCACGCCGGCCTCGTGCTACGCACATAGTCCGGGGCGTGATTGGGAGTCGGATGCCGATATTTTCAGCCGGCGAAAAGATGCACATGACGCCAGATTTCCAGATCTTGCTCGGCAGTTGATCGAATTTAAGTACGGCGACGGACTCGAGGTCGCGATCGGAGGCGGCCGTTCAAAATTCCTGCCGAAAGAAACCGCCGATCCCGAATACCCGGCGAGAACTGGCGAAAGGCTCGACCGCCACGATCTGACTCGCGAATGGCTGAGCAAATATAAGAATTCACAATTTGTTTGGAACAAGGAACAGTTCGATGCGATAGACTCGAAAAGTATCAAGCATCTCTTAGGCCTTTTCGAGCCGTCCCATATGAAATATGAATATGATCGGCAAAAGGATACTGCAGGCGAGCCATCACTTTCTGAGATGACATCTAAAGCGATCGATCTGCTTGCGACCAATAAGAAAGGCTATTTTCTGATGGTGGAGGGCGGCCGCATCGATCACGCCAACCACGAGGGGAATGCATTTCGGGCCCTGTCGGAAACTGTGGCGCTTTCGGATGCCGTTCGCACGGCGGTTAGCAAGGTCGATCTAAAGGAGACCTTGATAATCGTAACGGCCGATCATAGCCACACCCTCTTTATTCAGGGCTATCCAGCGCGCGGTAATAATATTCTCGGGTTGGTGCGCGAGATCGGCCCAGACGGCGAAATTGAACCGGGTTATGCGGTTGATCGCGACAAGAAACCGTTTACAACGCTTGGCTATGCAAATGGAACGGGCGCGAGAGGCAGCGAGCGTCCGCAGCTGACTCAAGAGTCCGTCCTCAAACCGGATTATAAACAGGAAGCGAACATTCCGACTACCGGTGAAACCCACGCCGGTGAGGATGTCGCCATATTCGCCATAGGCGTCAATGCCCACCTCATACGCGGGTCGATGGAGCAGAATTGGATCTTCTATGTGATGGCCGATGCTCTAAGGTTAGGGCGCGACCGATGAGAATTGTTTTTATGGGTACGCCGCAAGCGGCGGCGATTGCGCTCGAGCGGTTAATCGGCGATGGTCACGATATCGCGGCCGTTTATACCCAGCCCGACCGGCCGGCAGGGCGCGGCAACAAGATCGCCTTTTCGCCGGTAAAAAGGATCGCGGTGGCCGCGGGGCTGCCGATCTTTCAGCCGATAAAGGTCAAAACGCCCGAAGCTGTGGAGATGTTTACGTCGCACGCGGCGGATGTCGTCGTCGTCGTCGCCTACGGACGAATTCTGCCAGACGCCTTTCTCAACGCATTCCCGAAAGGCGCCATAAACGTCCATTTCTCGCTACTTCCGAAATACCGAGGCGCTGCGCCGGTGAATTGGGCCATCGTGAATGGCGAGCGCGAAACGGGGGTGACGACGATGCAGATGGACGAGGGCCTTGATACAGGGGCGATACTTTTGCAGCGGAATACAGCTATAGGCACCGAGGAAACCGCGATCGAGCTTATGACCCGGCTGTCAGACCTTGCCGCATGGTTGATCTCCGACACGCTCCAACGTCTTGACGAGATCAGTCCGACCGCCCAGGAAGATGACCTTGCTACCTATGCCCCCATCATGAAGCGCGATGACGGCCTCGTCGACTGGCGACGGTCGGCCTGGGACATCGAGCAGAGAATCCGTGGATTTCAGCCATTTCCGACAACGTTCACCTACGCTGGCGGCGTCAAACTGACCTTATGGGCTGCCGTGCCCACTCAGCAACGGAGCGAAAGGCCGGTTCCCGGACGTATTATCTCCGCCCGAGGTGATAATCTGATCGTGGCGTGCGGGGACGGCTCTGAGTTGAAGATCCACGAGCTGCAGCCGGAGGGAAAACGGCGAATGGCCGTCCGGGATTTTCTAAATGGCTTTGTATTAAAAGAGGGTGACGTTCTCGGGGCGTAGGTTTATGGGAGAAATGTTCCAGATTATTGCTTTCTACGAGTTTAAAGACCTAACGGCGATTGGCGAGTTGACGTCGATGAGGGGGCAACTTAAGGACGCCTTCGTTGCAACCGGCGCCCGTGGAACCATTATTATCGCCGTCGAGGGTTATAACGGTATGGTCTGCGGAACACAGGACCAGATCAAGGATTTTATCGCGCGCATTGAGCGAGTACTGCATACCCATCTGTCGTTCAAATCGTCGTTTCATGAAACAGCCCCATTTCGAAAGATCGACGTCAAGATCAAGCCGGAAATTGTAACCCTGAAACAGCCGGTAAACATTGAGCTCGGCGCGGGGACACATGTCCCTGCGCAGGAGTGGAATGAGATCATTTCCGACCCCGGAACGCTTGTGCTCGATGCTCGAAACGACTACGAATACCAGTCGGGTACGTTCCGGGGGGCTATAAACCCAGGTGTAACGAAATTCAGCGACCTCCCGGCTTTTGTGGCGGAAAATCTCGATCCGGAAGAACATAAACGGGTTGCAATGTTCTGCACTGGAGGTATTAGGTGTGAGAAATTTGCTCCTTATTTGAAACAGATCGGGTTTGAAGAGGTATATCAGCTTGAGGGCGGTATTCTTAAGTATCTCGAAGAGGCTCGTCCTTCCGAAACGCTTTGGCAGGGCGAATGCTTTGTGTTCGACGAGCGCATAACCGTTAGCGCCGATCTACGCAAAGGCACCCAAAGCGATCTCTCACAGCGCCGAGCTAACATGAAAAAGAGCGGCGAGCAGCCTGGGCAATGAGCATTTCCCCCGCCCGCACCGCGGCTTTTGAAATCTTACTTCGCGTGGAACGTGAGCGCGCGTATGCGTCAGTCTTACTCCCGCTGTTCGAAGAAAATTTATCCGCAAACGATTCCGCGTTGTGCCACGAACTGACGCTGGGCACCCTGCGACGCCAAATGCCGCTCGACCGGGTGATCGATTCTCTTTCGGCCGGCAGGAAAATAGATATCGAGGTCCGCATCGCTCTCAGGCTCGGCCTTTACCAGCTTCAGCACCTGACACGCGTTCCCGCATATTCGGCTATAAATGAGAGCGTTAATCTGGTTGGACGAGTTGGAAAACGATCGGCCAAGGGTTTTGCAAATGCGGTCCTCAGGAGAGCGCAGCGCGAGGCTATTGATCTCGCCTTTCAGGACGAAACGGAGAGGATCGCGGTTGAGACATCTCACCCCGAATGGCTGATCCGGAAATGGAGCAAGGATCACGGAGGAGAGACTGCGCGCGTGATCGCATCAACGAACAACATCGTTCCGGAAATAGCCTTTCGTGTTATTGGAGATCGTACTCTCGCAGTTGACAAGCAGATCGCGGTTTCCCGGCCATCCGAAACGGTAGATGGCTGCTATCTGGCCACGGGGAACAACAGGGAAGTCTACCAGCTCGCAGATAGCGGCAAGATCTACATTCAGGATGAAGCATCCCAGATGGTGGCTCACGCAATGAGCGTGCCGATGGAAGGACATTTCCTAGACGTTTGTGCCGCGCCGGGCGGCAAAACGGGATTGATGGTTGAAAAGTACGCCAATAAAGCCGTTATTTATGCCGGCGATCTTCACACGACACGTATCAACCTTCTGCGAGCCAACTGTCGCCGCCAAGGGGCGGACTCTGTCCACATCCTGCAATACGATGCGGAACGTGGTCTTCCATTTGCCGATCGAACGTTTGAAGCCGTGCTCCTGGACGCTCCGTGCTCAGGCACGGGCACGATACGTAGAAATCCCGAGATCCGATATTTTATCGGCCCTGCAGACATTGCAGAGTTATCGGCAAAACAACTCAGGATACTCGAAAATGCATCAAAACTGGTTAAATCGGGCGGCACAGTGAACTATTCAACATGTTCACTCGAGATCGAGGAGAACGAACATGTTTGCGAGCGTTTCCTGGCGGGCAGCCCGGATTTTGAAATGGCCATGCCCGGCGTCGCCTCGAGGTTCCTGACGGCCGACGGATTCGCCCGCACGTGGCCGCACCGGGACGGGATGGACGGTTTTTTTCTTGCCTCATTCCGGCGGAAATAGGGCGAACGTTCAGAGGTTTTTTGTTGGAAGCAAAAATGATAGACTTTCCAGTTAGTTTTTGAGGAGCGAGCGCATGAGCATAGTCAATACAGGAATCTCGGCGCTTGGAAGGCTTGCAGCGTTGGCATTGCTCCTGGGTGCATTCTCCGTCGGCCTTGCGGGCGTTGTTTACATGTCGTTACTGGGCGACGAGATCCCGGTTCCGGAGATCACGGGCAAGCACCTTGCAGATGGTGAAAGAGAGCTGGCGGCCCACGGGCTAAAGATCAGAAAGCGTGCCGATCGTCAAAGCTCGGAACAACCCGGAACAGTTATCGAACAGATTCCCAAAGCGGGCGAAACGGTCAAAACGGGCCAGTGGATCTCCGTGGTCGTCAGCAAGGGCGGCATGGAGCCGGATGTTCCGGAAAGCCTGAAAAAGGCCGGGGACGAGGACGACGCCGAAAAGATCGAGGAAATGATCTCGGATAAGCCGAAGAAGGCGAAGGCCAATTCGAATTCGAGTCGAAAAAAGGCTGATACGGGCCGAGATGTAAACAGCAATGCTGCAACGACAAATTCAAATTCGAAGTCGTCCGAAACGGACGCCGATAAAAAGGAGTCCCCGTCCAACAATAATTCGACTGACAAGAATAACAAGAATCCACAGACGCCAGCTGTGAAACCCACCAATCCGGGGACTAAACCGCCGGCTGGCGATACGAAACCCAAGCCGGCGACAAGGCCGTAATGGTGCAACCGCATTGCATTGAAGTGCAACAAAACAGTTGATATCAGGTGAATGTTTGAAATAGCCCCGTCGATATTATCGGCCGACTTTACGAGACTTGCCGAGGACATCGCCTCGGCCCAGGCGGGCGGTGCCACGGTACTCCATGTCGATGTGATGGACGGCCATTTTGTGCCGAATATTACTATCGGCCTGCCGGTCGTGAGGTCGATAAGAAAATCGACCGAAATGACGATCGACACGCATCTGATGATCACGGAACCAGGTCGCTACGCGGTCGAATTCGTCAAGGCGGGAGCTGATATGGTCTCAGTACACGTCGAGGCCGACGATCACCTGCAGCGGACCCTGACCGCGATCCGCGAAGCCGGGGCCAAGGCCGGTATCGCCATTAATCCGGCGACACCGATCGAGGCTCTTTACGAGGCGCTGCCGTACGCCGATTATGTTCTGCTGATGTCGGTCAATCCGGGCTTCGGCGGTCAGAGCTTTATCCCGACCATGATCGACAAAGTGAGGCGGTTGAGAGAGATGATCGAGCGAAGCGGCTATTCGGTACGAATTGAGATCGACGGGGGCATCGACGACTCGAATATACAGCAGATAGTCGACGCCGGAGCGGAGATCATCGTGGCCGGCACGGCCGTGTTCGGAGGCGGCGACGCCTCGGCGGGGGTTCGCAAATTGATCGATGCAGGCACCGTCTGGGCCTGACGGCACTAGTTTTAGATAAGTTGCAAAAGGTTATGTTTTCTAATTTCAAACGAGCTCTTTTTCTTGGATTTATCGTGGTTTCGACCTGCTCGGTCGGGCTGGCACAGGCTAAACCCGGTGACGGTACATTCGCCCAGCGTCTTGAGATCATGCGCGATAAGCTGGACCGGCTTCGCCGTTCGGTAAGCAGTACTGTGAATGTGATCCGAGAGGAAAACAAGGACGACAAGTCTAAGAAAGACGACGAAAAGAAGCTCGAGACGCCGCTTGGCCGGATGGTAGCTCTCGAAAAGGATGCCTCGCGGGTTGCGTCGGATGTCAATAATCTCAGGGGAAAGGTCGATCGAGGGGAAAAGGTTGAAAAATCAGACATTGATGCCGTTGAGCAGCTTGTGGGAGAGCTGCAGTCGCGTATCGATACGGCCCAGCTTGAGACGGCTACGGCCAGGGCAACTCCCGACTCTCCGGTTGGAAAACCACGGGAAAAGAAGAAGAAGAAAAAGTTTCTCGGTATTTTTGGGGGCGGCGGCAGTGACGAATATGAGGAGCTTCTGGGCAGCGTATCGCCAGGCCGCGACCGCGAACTGTTCATTGTCGCCACGCGGGAAGTTCGGAACGGAAATTATGATGTAGGCCGGCTGCTGTTTCAGACGATCATAACGACATATCCCGATTCTCCCTACCTTCCGATGTCAAAGCTGGCCGTTGGAGACTCGTTTTATCTGGAGGGATCGACAAGCTCGTTGATACAGGCGATCGGCTCATATCAGGATTGGCTCACCTTTTTCCCGACCCATCCGCTTTCGTGCCGCGTGATACTCAAGATCGCCGAAGCCGAGATGCGTCAAGTCGGACTGCCTGACCGCGATGCGACGCGTGCCAAGCGGGCGGAGACACGTCTCAAGGCTCTCCTGCAACAGTGCCCCGATTCATATCTTAAGGCTGACACCGATCTGCGGCTCAAACAGGTGCAGGACAACCTGGGATTGCACAATCTGCTGATCGCCAATTATTACTACGCCCTATCGATCGATCAAAAGAAAGGCGGCCTGAAGGGCTCGCAGTCGCGTTTTCGCGAGATCATTGACAAATATCCAAACTTCAGCTTCATGGACGAGGTACTTTACAAGCTTGCCGTAACGTATTTAGTAGAAGAGGAAACGGACCAGGCGGCCCGCTATTTCCAACGAATAGTCGCCGACTACCCGAATAGCGAATACGTTGCGAAAGCCAAGGAACAGCTCGGCCTGATCGGGGCGACTATACCTCAGCCCAACCCGGCCCGGATGAACGTCCTGCCGCCCGAAGACGTGTCATTCTTCCAAAACTTCAAAAACCAATTCTTCGGCATCTATCCGATGACCATCGACAAAGACGGCGTCCTGATGACCAAGGATTTTAGAAAGGAAAAGTTCGAGCTCATCGATCAGATCATCGAGGGCGGCGGCGAGATCCTGGTAAACCAGATCCCACAGGCCCTAACCACGGTTATCTCACAGAGGCAGCCGGGGGCGACACAACCAAAGCCAGTCGTTCAACCTACGCCGCAGAAGTAGCGCATTTCGGTTATCTTCTGGAACATCAAAACTGACCGCCCTGGCTGTTCCGGGTGTTCCACTCTCCATGTGCCAATTCCTCCGCTTTCCCCATCCGGCGGCTAAGACGCGCTATTTGCGGTGAAGCTCTGCTTCACCGGGACGCAGACGTCCTGACCTGGCGGCTATGCTGCCGTCGCCATTTCGCCCCTTTTGGAATGCCTGGAACATGCGGAACGACCCGCATGGTCAATTTTAATGTTCCAGAAATAAAAAAGCTGTCTGAAAGGTAGATCTTCAGACAGCTCTTGATTAGTAATTACTGTGCCCGGACACTACTGATTCGGGGTTGGTGTAGGCTTTGGTTCCGGTTCGTTAGCCTTCTTTAGTTTGGGCGGTCCGTCGGAGCTCGACTCGCCGTCCTTGGTTGCCGGGTCGGCGGTGTCGGGTTGGCGTTTCTTGAGCGTGGGCTTGCTGTCGTCGGCTTCGTCGTAGTCGACCTTTACGCCTGCTCTGGCGTTGGTCAGCTTCATCAGGTGGCTCTTTACTCGCTGAAATTCCGAAGTGCTGATCACATACTCTTCCTTGTCAGGAAAACGGGCCGCCAAGGCGAGGCTCTCCTCGCGTCGGTCTAGCGACTGCGGGTGCGACGAGAAGAGTTTTGAAAGCGTGCCGGGCTTTTTCTTATTCTGCGATGCCAGCTTTTCAAACATTGTCGACATGCCGGTCGGGTCGTAGCCGGCGGCATATAGGTACTGGACGCCAAGCCTGTCGGCCTCGCCCTCAGCCCCGCGGCTGAACTTAAAAAACGCCAGAGCCTGTGTCAGGCCTGCCGTGTTCTGTAGTATCGAACCCGCAAGGCCGCCGCCAAAGATCATGCCGGCAAGCATACCGTATTGAATAAACGCTCCTTTGCCCTGATTTTCCATGGCGTGTCTCGCGGCAACGTGGGCTATCTCGTGCGCCATCACGCCGGCCAGTTCGGCCTCATTGTCCGCGGCAAGGATGAGGCCGCGATTCACATAGAAAAATCCACCCGGCAACGCAAAAGCATTTACCTCGTCGGCGTCGATCACTTTGATCGTAAACGGCACCTTGGCGTCTGAATGGAGGACAATATTTTGTCCGACACGGTTGATATATTCCGTGACTACCGAATCCTCCACCATCTTCCCCTGTTGCTCTACCTCGAGGGCAAGTTGGCGGCCGATCTGCATTTCCTTTTCCCGTGAACCGCCTAGCCAACCAAAGAATTTGTCACCGGTCCCGCTATTGATATTCCGTTTTCCTATTTGTGACGGGTCTTCCTTCGTACCCAACGTCGACTTCGAGGGCGTCGCCGATGGCTTGGCCGCCTTATCTGCCGAAGCCTTGGGCTTTTCCTGTTTTGCCGCCGTTTTATTGTCAGTCTGGGCACGACCAGTTACAGGTACCACGGCAATCGCTCCGCCCCAAAAGCTCGCGATGAGCAGTGAAGCGGCAATCCGATCTAGACTTGAGCTTTGCATTAACAGCCTCCAAAAAAAACTTTTTATAAAATGACTACCCGATTGCAGTCCGAAACACGATTTCATTCAACGAAACGTTTGATGCCGAAGTATGAGCTTTAGTTGTGAAAGTTTCCAAGTTTAGACGCAATTATCACCGACAAACGGGAATTTAAATTTAGGTGTTTCACAGACCGGTAAAACTTGTTAAAATATTAACGGCGCGTGTTCACGCTGCTATCCAGTTTCCATCTCAATCGATATTCGAGAGTGGCTTCAAGGTGCCCTTAGGCCGGCATCGAATCTCTTAGACTGCGCCTATTGGATAACAGTCGATACCTCGTAGAGGGGCTCGAAGATATTGGCGGTGCCGGATCGATCATCGGGGCGCTTGCCGAGTTTACTGAACAAGGCGGGCTGCCGCGACTTTTCTAGCCTGGAGGTGGGCCTCTTGTGTGCCGCAGCCCGACGATCGACGACATTGAATTTGAAGACACCCGGAATGCACCGGATGAC
>DATLNN010000086.1:0-5572 GCA_035536695.1 Pyrinomonadaceae bacterium
CTACGGCGTAATTCCCGTTCTCCGCCGTGATCGTATTACCCGTGACCGGCAACTTTGCATCTTGCGCCGCAGTCAGCGCCGCCTGAGCGTTGTTCTCTGTCAGCGTCTTGAGATAATCATCGGTCTTGACGCGCATCACGAGGTGCGATCCGCCCTTAAGATCGAGGCCGAGATTAATGTTCGAGGCGAGATTGGCCTTGATGCCGGTCCACGTGAGATCGGCCGATGTCGGCGTTCGGCGTGGGCCGAAAACAAGATAAATTCCGAGAATCGTGATCGCGATGATGATCGCCGTTCGAATTACTAAACCGGTATTCTTCATAAAAATCGTGAATCGTAAATCGTGAATCGTAAATAGAAGCACTTTCCATTTACCATTCACGATTCACGATTTACTAATCCGCTTTCTTGCCTACGACCGCACTCTTCCCGACCTCGAGAAATGATTTCTCGGCGCTCTGGATGATAAAGCTGGTGTCCTTAACTTCCTTAATGCGCCCGATGACCCCGCCGTTGGTCACGACCTCGTCGTTGATCTTAAGAGAGGCGATCATTTCCTGGAGCTGCTGCTTTTGCCGCTTCTGCGGAAGGATCACGAGGAAATAAAAAATTCCGAAAATAAACACGAATGGCAGCAGCGTCCAGATGATGCCTGCGCCGCCAGCCGCGTCTTGAAACAGAAAGAGGTAGATCTTCATTTAATTTCGACAAGCAAACGTAAACGGAAATTATCGCAAAACGGTGGGGAAATATCAAAGGCGGCGGGGCTATATGGCTAGCGCAGGTCTATGATGTCGCCGAATTACCTAACTTCTCCAAGAATTCACGCTTGAAGGCCTCGAACCCGCCCATGGCGATCGCCTCTCTCGATCTTTTCATCGTGCTCATAAAGAAGAAAAGGTTGTGATGCGAGATAAGGATCGATGCCGTCATCTCGCCAGCCTGGTAGAGGTGTCGCAGGTACGCAAGCGAATATCGCCGGCAGACGGAACATTCGCAATCAGCGTCGAGCGGCCTTTCGTCGAGTGCGAACTTCGCATTGCGAATGTTCAACTTCCCCCGCGAGGTAAATGCGCTGCCCGTGCGTCCGTTTCGGGTGGGTATGACGCAATCGAACATGTCGACACCGCATCCGACCGCTTCGAGCAGATCTTCGGGCGTCCCGACACCCATGAGATACCGCGGTGCATCGGCCGGCAGCTGACGGCCGATGTGATCGAGCACCTCGTACATGACCGATTTTTCCTCTCCGACACTCAGTCCCCCTAGCGCATAACCGTCAAAGCCGATTCCGACTGTTCGCTCGAGACTCTCTTGCCTAAGATCCAGATGGCCGGCGCCCTGTATGATGCCGAACAATGCCTGGAGGCCGGAAAGGTCAGAACCGGGAGCTATAGCGACCGGGTTCCCACCCACGGCCCCGGCCCACCGCATCGGGGAAAGGAGCCCAGTCGCTATCGCTCTCGGTTCTGACTGAAGTTCGTCAAACCTAATCTTCGATCTTGCTGCCCATCTGGCGGTCATTTCCATGCTGGAGCGGGTCGCATCATATCCCGCGTCCCCCGGTGGACACTCGTCGAAGGCCATTACGATGTCAGAATCCAGCGCGTGCTGGATCTCCATCGAGACCTCCGGGGAAAGAAAATGCTTGTTGCCGTCGAGATGCGAGCGAAACTCAACACCTTCCTCTGTCAGTTTGCGAAGATCGGTAAGCGAGAAGACCTGAAATCCGCCCGAGTCAGTCAGAAACGATCTGTTCCATGAAGTAAACCGGTGAAGACCGCCCATTTTGCGGATCGCGTCCGGACCCGGGCGTAGGAATAGATGATAGGTATTGGCCAGGATTATTCGCGCGTCCAGCTCGTTCTCTAGCCATTCAAACCTGATCCCCTTGACCGAACCTTGGGTGCCGACGGGCATAAAAACAGGCGTCTCTATCGTAGAGCGCCTAGTTTTAAGAATTCCGGTGCGAGCCTCGCCGTCGGTCGCGATCACTTGCCAATCAAGAGGTTTATCTGCCATACAGGCTTCAGCGGCAAAAAACGCGGTCCAAGGCGCAAGCCCGCACGTTAGTAAGGTCGGTACGCTCGATGAAAGGTTTAAGCTATCGTTTTTTGCCCACGAGCGCCCAGATATCGGGTGCGCCGACGGCGGTTTCCGAGACGATGCGGCCGTCCTCATTCACGAGTACGGCAGACGGCGTTCCGAACATACCAAAATCCCCTGCCGTCTTATGGCCCTCATCAAGAACGATCGGTGATTTCAGGTGGAATTCCTCATGGTCGGCCAGGTCGCTGTCCGAAAAGACAACCAGATTCGGTTGGTCCTGACCCTTTACCTTGTCCCACTCCCTCAGTTCTTTCATCATCTCGACGCAGTGCGGGCAGGTTCGACTCCAAAAGGCCACGAGTGTCGGTTTGTTTCGAAAGAAGTCAGAGCTGATCTGATTGCCCTTGATGTCAGAAAGCGTGAATTCGGGCACTGGTTCGCCGATCTTGTTCGCGTGCGTGTGGCCGTCAAGATTGGCGAAATGCGCGAACTCGCGGGTCAGGTCCTCGGCCTTTATTTGTTCGATCAGTGTGCGAATGGCCGTATCACCGGCGGCGGCATGGCTCGCAACCCGGCCGTTTGCGTCCATAAGCAAAGCCGTAGGCGTCCATTTTGCCTTGACCTGTTCGGCGACCTCGCGGCCGTTTTGCAGGAGAACTACATTTGCCCCTTCTCCCCCAAACTTCGCGACATTGTCCTCGGCCGTACCGCTGCTCAAAAAAACAAACTTCACTTTGTCTTTCAGTTCACGCTGCCACTCGGCAAACTCCGGCACGAGCGCCTCGCACGGCTTACACGTCGGACTGACAAAAAAGAAGAGGATCGGTTTTTTCGCAGTTCTTAGAGCGGCTAAAGAGACCGCGGCCCCGGAAAGATCGGGAAGTTCAAAATCCGGCACCACGGCACCGATGGGCAAGCCTTCGTGCGGATGCCCGATGTGCTCGCGTTCAACCTCACCGCCGTCGCGCGAGATGAGCTCCATCAATTCGATCCGCCGCATTATCTGGATCTGCTGCTCCGAGATCTTCTTCAAATAGAAAACTACCGCTATCAGAAATCCGATAAAAATAACACCAAAAGCTAACTGCATAATATCCAGTCCCGGATCGTTCAGGCTCATTCCCTGCCCCGCCGGCCCGCGGTAGACGAGAAATAATGCCACGGCTCCGAACATAATGTTTCGGGCCACGCTTAACTTGCCGACCGGGGCACTGTGAAGCTGGCCAAAACAATGACAATCGGGTGCTCTGCCCTTCGCCATCTGGTAGATCATCTGGCCTATGAACAAAAACAAGAGTGCTGCGGCACCAATGGCGCCGTACCAAGCCGTTTCGACCGATAGAAATAATAGCGCGATCAGTATTTCGAAAACCGACAGCGCAATCGACGACGGTTTGGCCAAAGCGTCGGGAATACCAAAATCCTTGAATGCTTTTTCCGAACCCTTCAGATCCAGAAACTTCGCAACTCCCGCCAGCGCAAAAATGCCGAACAATGTAAGTCTAAGAAGCAGTAAAAAAGTGTCCATTCGGTCAGATATTATCTAAAATTCGCGCTCGTGTCAGTAGCCCGTACGTAAGTGAGGGCTCAGTTGGCAAGGATGAGCCCTTACTTACGTGCGGGCTACTGACACTCATTTTGCCCTTGTCTTATGCCTCTCGACCAGTCTGATCGGGGTCGCAAAGAATTCAAACTCAGCTCTCAACTGGTTCTCGATATAACGCAGATACGAAAAGTGCAAACCGCCTTTCCCACCCGACGTGAAAAGTATAAAAAGGGGCGGGCGGATCCCGGCCTGGGTCAGGAACTGGACTTTCAATCGCGAAACTCCGCCCTTGACGGGCGCGGGCGCCCCGCCGCCTTTGGGCTGCGAGATCGCGTCCTCGAAAAATCGGTTGAGACGTGACGTTTGAACGCGTTGATTCCTGGCCTCGTTGGCCTGCTTGACTAGCGGCAGTATTTTGGTGACCCTTTGGCCGGTCAAAGCCGAGATGGTTACGATCGGTGCCCAGTCGAGGAACTTCATTGCCAGTCTGAGAGTTCGCTCGAATTCGTAGATTGTGTTCGTCTCTTTCTCTTCAACTGCATCCCATTTATTGACGGCAATAATCACAGAGCAGCCCGAATCGACGGCGTAACCCGCGATATTTGCATCGAGGTTCGTTACGCCTTCGATCGCATCGATAATCAGAATGGCGACATCGGCACGTTCGAGCGACTTCTTCGCCATGATGACGGAGAGCTTCTCCGCCATCTCGGTCGTCTTGCCTTTTCGACGGATTCCCGCTGTGTCGATGAGCAAAAAATCCTGGCCGTCGACGGTAAGATGAGTGTCGATCGAATCGCGGGTTGTGCCGGCGATCGGCGAGACTATAACGCGTTCTTCCCCGAGTATCTTATTGAGCAAAGACGACTTGCCAACATTGGGCCGTCCGATGATCGCAAGTTTTATCTCGCGTGTTGGCGGAGCGTCTGTCTCTTCCTCGAACGAAAGATGATCGTAAACGGCGTCGAGCAAGTCGCCGATACCGGTACCGTGTTCCGCCGAGATCGGGGCCATCTCGAATCCGAATTGAAAGAACTCGCCTGCCTCGTTCTCAACCGTTCGCGATTCGACCTTGTTCGCGGCAATGATAACGGGCTTCCCGGTGTTGCGCAGCAAAACGCCCAGTTCCTCGTCGAGCGGCGTGACACCCGCACGAGAATCGAGGACCCAGATGATCGCCGCCGATTCGTCAATGGCGAACGATGCCTGTTTGAAAATATTAGATGGAATGATCGCGTCGTCGTCGGGAACGATGCCGCCGGTGTCGACCAGTCGAAAGGTGCCCGCCCGCCATTCGACCTCACCGAACATCCGATCGCGCGTTATCCCCGGCTCGTCGCCAACGATCGCCTTTCGGCTGCCGATCAGGCGATTAAAGAGCGTGGATTTTCCGACATTTGGTCGGCCAATAATGGCAACGAGCGGCTGCTTCATAACAAAAGAGAGATTCTAGCAAACCGGATGTATAATTGGCGACACGATGAAATTCGAAGTTGCGCATGCAGTCGAGGTCCTGAGCCAAACCCCTTATACGATCGCGCGCATGCTCGGCGATCTTTCTCCCGAATGGACCCAAAGCGGAGGCGATCAACAGAACTGGACGCCGTATGACGTTGTCGGCCACCTTATCCACGGAGAAGAGACAGATTGGATACCGCGAGCGGAGATCATCCTCGCGCAAGACGGGAATCGGTTCTTTGTCCCCTTTGACCGTCTTGCCCAATTCGAACAGTCGAGAGGTAAACCTCTCAATGACCTGCTGACTGAATTTGCCCATGCACGCAGCGCAAACGTGGAAAAACTTGTTAGGTGGCAGCTAACGCCACAGCAGCTCGCCCTTACGGGCATTCACCCCGAGCTGGGCGAGGTCACGCTAGAACAGCTTCTCGCCACATGGGTCGTCCACGACCTGAACCATATCAGGCAGATCGCAACATCCATGGCCCACAGGTATGCCAATCGCGTCGGCCCATGGAA
>DATLNN010000087.1:0-13568 GCA_035536695.1 Pyrinomonadaceae bacterium
GCCGGAGAGAGATCTACAACCTCGATGGGCTTGGAGATCCTTGCCGCCGAGTCAACCGGCGGCAGTTCTGCATACCCGGAAGCTGTGTGTCGAGTCTCCGGCACGGAAATGTCCTCGACAAGAGAGTCTATCGTCGTTTGGGGCACCCCTGATTCGGGCGGACGACTCTCTACATAACCGCCGGCGGCCGCGACGTGCGTCCGGGGGCCCGATTCGGCGGCTGGCGAGAATACCGGCGCGGCTTCCGGCGCCGCAAATTCGATGCCATGCTGATCCGAAGCTGTAAGACTCGGCCGCGGGTGGGTCAAATCGGTGTGGGCCCCAAGTCGTGCATCACCCGTGACTCCGGCTTTCACGAGTGCGGATCTGATGGCCTCCGCTATAACGTCCTTAACAGCCTCGCCGCGCCGAAAACGGATCTCCGTCTTTGCAGGGTGCACATTAACATCGATCTCCTCGAGCGGGATATCCAGGAAGAGGAACGCAACCGGATAGACCCCGTGAGGCAAAACCGACCGGAACCCTTCAAGCAGCCCACCGGCGATCGTCTTGTCGCGAACGAACCGCTTATTGACGAAAAAGTACTGGGCATCGCGCGTGGTTCGCCGTTCCCGAGGGGCGGAAACAAACCCTGAGACCCGCGCGACATATTCACGTCCACCGTCCACCGGCAGCAAGCTCTCAAGCAAACCAACGCCAAAAAGCTGAAAGGCGCGCTCCCGCAAATCTCTTGCCGGAGCCACCCGCAGAACTTCCCGGCCGTTATTGGTCATAGCAAAGGCGATCTCCGGGTGGGCGAGGGCGTAATGGGTGACGATCGCCGTAAGATGGTAATTCTCCGTCGCCTCGGATCGCATGAATTTCCGTCGCGCCGGGGTGTTATAGAAAAGGTCTCGAATCGAGGTTGTGGTGCCAGCATCGCGGCCAGCATCTTTGACATCGAGCAGTCTTCCGCCCTCGATCGTCACGCGCGTCGCAGTCACGTCGGCCTCGGTCTTTGTCAGGAGTTCGACCTTTCCGACGGACGCGATCGACGCCAGAGCTTCGCCGCGAAAGCCGAGCGTGGCGATGCGGGCCAGGTCTTCGGCCGTCCTGATCTTCGAGGTCGCGTGTCGCTCGAACGCGAGTATAGCGTCATCGCGAGTCATCCCCTCCCCATTGTCAGACACGCGCATCAGCCGACGGCCGCCAAGTTCGATATCTATCTGAAGACGTCCGGCACCGGCATCGATCGAATTCTCGACGAGCTCCTTTATGACCGAGGCAGGGCGCTCCACGACCTCGCCCGCCGCGATCTGGTTTGCTAGATTATCAGGTAATACCTTGATCTTATTCATTCACAGATTTATAACACGGTGTCCTTTGTCGTCGAGATCTGTAGCGTCATATATCCAGTCGATAAACACCGGGCCGAACTTGTTCAGATATGTAAACACGTTGATGGATCGTTCCTGAAGGCCGCCGGCGGGCAACAACGCTGCAAAGGCACGATTGAAACGACGCTCGAAGGTCTCGTCCTGCCGCATTTTCGCGAGCGAAGCTTTCTTCCGCAGCGCCCCAATGTGATAAATGATCTTCCGTCGCCGCCTGTCCAAATTCTCGCCCAAGGTCGGGTCGATCTGGGAAAGAATCTGGTCAAGCCGATCGAGCTCTGCATTTATTCCTTTTTCCGCCAGTTCAAAAAGTCTTTCCGTATCGGCAGCAAATGAATCTCTGGCAAGGCGCAATAACAGGGCCTCCTGCCCGTCGAAAAGATCCGGCAGCGTAAGGCCAAACTGCTCTAGAAATCTGCCCTGTGATGCCTCTACCACCGTAAAGCTTTGCCGGTGAAATATTGGCGTCACCGGTCGCCCGAGAGCGGTATAGACCTTGCTGTTCTGGGCAAAATAGGCGATCTCTGCGGCACCGCCGAAATAGCAGATCGTCGGCAGAAGATAGTCCTGGACGACCGGCCGGAGCATGACGCCCGGACTGAGGCGATGCGGTTCTTCGGCCGCGATGCCGGCAAGCTCGTCGATGGCGAATTGCCTCTTCGCCCCGTTTATCCGATAGACTCTGCCGCCGGTTTTTCGAAGCGCCGCGCGGCGGCCATCTTTGTCGATGATGAAAAGAGGAAAATGATCATCTTCGACGTGTACCTGTGCGTGAAAACCGTCTGCGACAAGATCCTGTGACCGCTCTTTGATCCGTGCTGCGATCTCGTCCGCCGCAAAGACAGCCTGGGCGTAGAGGGGCGCTGCAAGGCGTTTCAGTCCGTCGTCCCTTGGGTCCAGCACGACTAGCCCAAACCTACCGAGTAGGCGAGACATCGTTTTAAGAAATGCGTCAGCGAATGTTGATCCCTCTGCCCACGCATCCGCCAACAGGCCCCGCAGACCATCCGAAAACTCTGTATGGCCAAGTTCCGTGAACAGGTCACGGACGGCCAGAGCTATTTCCTCATCGATCGTGACGGCCCCAACGGGAGCCCCGACCGTCCGCCCCGTCGGATCATAAGCCGCTTTATAACGGTGCCCCGAACGGTTCACGAAATAGGTCGAAGCGACCTCATCGAAGTCATGGTCTTCTGTCGCCGCCCAGAAAACCGGTACAGAACTCACCCCGGCCGAGTTCAGCGATTCCGACATCCGAATCGCGGAGATGGCCTTGTAGATGGTGTAAAGCGGTCCGGTAAAGAGGCCTGCCTGCTGGCCGGTGACCACGGCGACGGTATTTGCGTTTCGCAATCTCTGGATGTTTGCTAGGCTCTCCGCGTGAGCGCCGGCTCGGATATTCACGCTCACCAAAACATCGCAAAGGTCTTGCCGAGGCGTCGCGTATTTTTCCAAAACGACCGGGGCGAACGCAGCAGCGTCGGACGGCGAACGCAGAGCATTCGGGTAATACGCTGTCAATCCCAACGGATCCCTGAGGTATTCCAGGAATAGACGCGATTGGTGTGGGATCTGAGAAAAAGCCAGGCTCGACACATTCAGTTTGGCGTTTCGCATCCCCGCGGCGCGCTCCATCTTTTGCTTCAATACCGTGGCTCCTATACCATCGATTATAGTGTTCATTAGCGCAAAGCGCCAAACTGCCACCCGGGCTGAGAGGGTCTTCCTGTCTTTCCAATATGTAGGGATTGTGGGGATCGAAAAGAAAATGAGGCGGCCGATTTACCGGCCGCCTCATGCTCTCGGAAGAAGACTCGTCTTACATCCCCGCTGAAGTGCGGGCCGTTCGCTCGATCTTATAGATACCCGACGAGTGTGTGCCCGCGAATATGCGGGTCGGATCTTGCGGGTCAAACGCCATCGACCAGACACGTCGGCTGGGCAGGCGCATTTCCTTTGTGTCCACCCTCTTCCATCGATTACCGGCGTCTGTTGAAATATAGATACCGCCGTCGTTGTCGAACGAACTGGAGATGCTGTTTTCGAATGAACTGGATATGATGATCTCATCCGAATTATCCGGATTTATCAAAATTGTCGTGTAATTGCCGAGCGGCAGATTGCCGCCCCGCCGCACCCATGTCTTTCCGCTGTCACGGGTGACATAGAAGGTCTGAATGGTGCCGACATAGACAGTATCGGGGCGTTTAGGGTCAGAAGCTATCGAGCTGACCGGGATATTGTCGACCGCGCCGCCAGCACGCTCCCACGTGTTGCCGCTATCGCGCGAAACAATGACGCCTGAGGTCGCCGTACCGGCCCATATAGTATCCGGCCTTCCCGGTGACACGTGGACCGCAAAAATATTCTGGTTCAGGTGTTCGCCGATCGCGACCTTCTCCCAGCCTTTGGTCAGGTCAGATGTGCGGTACAATCCGTTATCGGTACCCGCAAGCAGGCCGCCTTTTCCGTCCGATTCGAGGACTTTCACCTTATCACTGATGGCAGGAATGAGTACCGGGCCGGTCGGTGCCGGCTCGATCGTTTTGGCTACGGCCACCGCCGATTTTTTACCTTTCCTTGACACAGGCTTTTTTGCCGCCGGTTTCTTAACCGGTTTCGGAACCACGAGCTGCGTCCACGAAACGCCGCGATCGGTCGAGCGAAAAATTCCGACATTTGTTCCGAGAAGCATCTGGTTAGGATCAGCGTCGTCCTGCCGAACGGCAAAAACGCGCACACGATTCACATCCAGATTTCGCGCCTTCTGCCATGTGCGTCCGCTGTCGTCGCTGATAAAGAAGAACCCGCCGCCATGGGAGGTATTGTGTGTGGCCGCATAGAGGCGGTTTTGTTGCTGCCGGTCGGGCGTGATCGAGTATGTAAGGCGGCTCGTAAAATTGCCGTTCGTCTCGGTAAAATTCTTTCCGCCGTCGTTAGAGACCATCACCCCGTGGTTATTGGTCCCGATAAAGACCCGCTCGGGTGCATCGGGGTGGACGGCGATGGAATTGATTTCGAGATTGCGCTGCGTGGTCAGTGCCCAGGTTTTGCCCCCGTTCGACGACATCCAGAATCCCTCGGTCGTACCGGCATAAATGGTACCGGGAACCGACGGGTGCTGTAAAATATCCCGGGTCCGCCGCGACTGAGACGGAATGCCGTTGATCTTTGACCATTTCTCACCACCATTCTGCGATTCATAGATGCCGCTGCATGCCGAGGCAACGATATGATCCGGATTGCGCGGATCGACCGTTACGGCGAACACGTCCGAATCGTCGATCATTCCGTCCTTGATGAGGCGCCAGCTCTTGCCAGCGTCCGTCGTCTTATAGGCCCGCCACCAGGTGCCCGCGTAAATGGTCGAGGTATTTCGCGGATCCATCGCCAGCGCGTCTATGTTAACCGGCATAGATGACGAGGATATTTTTTCCCAATCGGCGCCTGAGTTGGTCGATCGCCAGACACCATTGACCGTTCCGGCGAGCAATATCTCCGGATCATGCGTCGACTGCGTCATCGCGTGGATCGATTCGTTCCTGAGCTCTTTTGATTCCTTCCAGGTGGCGCCGCCGTCGGTGGATCGGTAAAATCCTCCAGGTCCCTTATGCCGCTGGCCAGAGGCGTAGATCGTTCGTGAATCCCTGGCGTCGACAAACAATTGGTCGAGGACGAGTCCAGGCTTATTCAGGTTTACAAGAAGCCGCCACGACCGGCCACCGTCCACAGACGTATGGATATGGCCGTCCAGCGTGCTCATATACAGGCGGTCTTTGTCGCGGGGATCGACCGCTACGACCCGAACGTCGCCGCCCTCCGGGCCGAGAAGCTGCCAATCGGCGTAGGCCGAGGCCGCCGTCTCGTCTGTTTCAGCCGAAGCAGCAATACCCACCGTCGCTTGAAGAATCGCAACTGAAAGGAAGATCGAGACGGACGCTCTGATTTTCTTTGTATACAACATATTCGAAAAACTGAAAACGGGCTGATCGGAAACTTAGGATCGTGAACCACCTTCAGGCTCGTCCTTTAAGATGAAGAAAACCGGTGACGGGTTTGCGTGTGAATGTGTCGAAAAAATAGAGCCGGTGCTTCCGGCGGACTCGAGCAAGGTCGAACAAAGCATCATTCTACACAAGCAGGCGCGAAAAGGAAAGAAAAACTTTTGTACAGGCGGGCGAACCCCGGGGTCGGGGGCCGCCAGGACCGGTGAAACGAGCCCAGCAAAAGCGAGAACCGTCTCAGCAAAAAGCGACCGGAACGAGTGATGATCGTCCCGGCCGCACTTATGTCCCTCACATCAAGAGATGTAAAGCTGCCCGACTATGGAGTCGGGTCTCTGACACCCGCCGGCACCACGTAGAACTTGGTATTTACACCTGTTCCATTGTCCGGACCGTCAACGAATGTTACACGGCTGATGTCGTATCGCTTGAAGTTGATCGCACGCACGATCTGCGCACGCCGCCTTCTGATCTGAGCGGGCGTTCCGTAGTTGATGATGAAGCCCCTGGCATTCGGGTTGTTGTTCAACTGGATATAGAAGTTGTCAACACGCGCCTTGACGTCATCATCCGTAGCCGCGCCAAACTCGTCGGAGAGGAGCGGGACCTCTTCCCTGGCGACACCGCCCGTTTCATTGGCCGTCTTGGTGCAGTTGCAAGTCTCCCTGTCAACCTCCGGGCCGCTGATCGTCACTGTTGCAGTGATATTCGTTCCCGCATCGGCCGCCGACGTGCGGACGGTAATGCTTGGCGTACCCTGGCCGGATTCAATCGTTCCAGAGGTAACCGTCCAGTTATAGCTAACATCGCCCGCCGAGCTGGCCGTAAACGTCATTGTCTGTCCCGGTTGGGTGATACCTGCCGGACCGGTTACCGTGATCGGCGGGCAGTTGCAAACAACCGGCCTTTCGCAATCCGGGCACGCCCGGATCGTTATCGTCTTGGTATCAGTGCGTCCGCAAACCCCGCAGCCATCGTCAACGCCCGTGGTGATCGTGTATGTGCCGACCTGCGCCGTGCTCAAATCCCACTGAACGTTTGCACCTGTTCCGATTATGCGTCCGCCTGAAACGGTGTAGTTATAAGTAAGCACATCGTTTTCAGGATCGCTCGCCCTCGTCGCAACACTGATGGTCGTGTTGTCGGCGCAGGCACCTGAGCGTGACCGTTCTCCCGGAGGGCACGGCAGTGTAATGACCGTTGCACCAAGTGTTACCGAGTCGACCGACGCCGGCTTGTTCTCAATTTCAGCCTGACGCTTCTGGCGGCGACCGATAAAGAACTGTGCGATATAGCCGTGCGGATCCGAGGACGTCTGGAATCCGGTCGGTACGCCCGAAAATGTACTGGTGAGCGTTACCGGTGTGCAGGGGAGCGGCTGACAACCAACGAGGACCGTGCTGGTTACGCTTCGATCCTCAAAACTTTCGCGGTCCTGCTCGTTGAAGTTATACCGATAGGCGAGGCTTAGGCCAAACCAGCGTCGCGGGAAGATCCTGATACCTGCCAGGCCATCCAGTGGATGACGCTCGAGAGCATTGGGCGTTCGGCCTCCCACGTAGCGGGTTCCGCGGATCTCCAGAATAGGCTGAAAATGATTGTTGACCGGAAAGTCGAGACCGAGGGCAGCATTAAACTCGTCGGGACGATCAAGGATGGTAAATTCGCCGCCCGTGAAACTGCCTTTAGCCTTGCTGGTCCACGTGTAGCCGACGTTGGCCGACATATTGACCCACTTGGCCAGCCGGGCATCGGCGAAGATCACCGCACCGATATCGCCCTTGTCACCACCCGGACCTGAACCACGCTGCATCATGTTAAAACCCTGGAAATCGTCAGCTCTGTCCGGATACCAGCGATAAAAGGCCGAGATACCATAGCCGATCGGCTCCATGACGTTGTTGAAACGCCATTTGAAGCCAACATCAAATGAGTTGAACGACGATGTTCCCCAGGTACGATTTACAAATGGTGCATCCGCGATGTACGTCGGCGCGACAGTAAATGCTACCGGGCCTTCGCCCACGGCCTGTCCGAGATTGTTAACCAGCGCTCTCGTTGAGAATACGACGCCCGGCAAGATGCTGCCATACACCGAACCTACGCCGGGAAACAGGTCAGCGCCGTTGCCGCCAGCCCTGAACGGGCCCAGCGTAGCGTTGCCGATCGGCTGCCCAAACTGCGGGCCCGATGTAAAAGGCGCCTGAATCCCAAACGTTCCGGCGTTGCCGCCAACGAAAGGATACTGAATGAACGGTGCAAGTCCGGTTGGGCGGAAGACCGATTGGTTGCTGTTGCCCGGCCCGAGAATTATCGCCGGAGCACTTCGAAACCCCGTGACGATGAAGACCTGCGAATTTGGCAGATAAAAGCCTGAAAGATTTCGCGGAGCATTTACCTTGATACCGCGATACGCCTCGGTGCCAAAGAAAAGTTCAAACTTGTTCGTCAGCCCGATCTGAAAGCTGAGCGGGACCGTGCTGATATCAACGTTACCCGGATCGCGATCGTAATTGCTCAAGGCAATGCTCAGGGTGTACTCACCCTTTCGGAGCGTCTGGCCGTCATAAACGGTAAAAAGGCCAGTCGGGCCCCCAACGGCTCCCCCAGTCCCAACAGTCGGGGCTATGTTTCGCGGATCTTTTTCAGTCCTCTTCTGGGCCGACACCGCAAATACCAGCACTAACATCATTAGCGTAATTACATACGCTCTTTTAGCGAGTTTCATCACATTCCTCCGCCGAAATTTTAGAAAATTAATTTCAATTTAAATGATCAGGCCGCTCAAAAAGCCGGGCAAGCCGTCTCAAAAACCCCTGGTTTATCACACGCAATACGCGCTTGCCATGTGGCGAAGCAGCAAAAAGACGCATGGGTTAAGAGCTAAATCTATACTTACTATATGGTTATACCGAATGCCGAACATTAAAGTCAACAAATGCTTTCAAAAATATTCGACTATCCCCGGCTATGACCTTACCCCAAAAAAAAACGAAAATCAACTACTATTATCAACAATTATCGCCGAAATTTACGCGTAGATACCCCGCATGCGGGTGTCATAAGCGACCCTGTCGATGGCCAGCATGTAGGCCGCGGTGCGGGTATCCACCTCATGTTTCGCCGCAAAATGGCAAAGCTCATTAAAACTCGCCACCATTTTATCTTCGAGCCTGGCGTTCACCTCAGCCTCCGACCAGAAGTATCCCATGCGGTCCTGCACCCACTCGAAATAAGAAACGGTGACGCCCCCTGCGTTGGCTAAAATGTCGGGGATCACGAATATACCCTTATCGTGCAATATCTTATCGGCCTTTGGCGTTGTCGGGCCATTCGCACCTTCGGCAAGTATTTTGCACTTTATCCGATCGGCGTTTTCTGAGGTTATCTGGTTCTCAGTGGCGCACGGCGCCAGCACGTCACACTCGATCTCCAGGAGAGCTTTGTTGTCAACAGCCTCGGCGTGTGGAAAATCTTCAAGCGTTTTATTGGCTCGCAGATATTCCATCACCGCCGGGATATCCAGGCCGTTGGTGTTATAGATCCCGCTGCCGATGTCCGAGATGGCAATGATCTTATAGCCGGCAGCGTGCATCAACTCGGCACCGATCCCGCCCACATTGCCTGACCCCTGTATCACTACGCTCGTCTCCTCCGGTGCCAGGTCAAATCGCTTGATAGCCTCGTTTACAGTGAACATGACCCCGCGTCCCGTGGCCTCGCGACGGCCGAGCGAGCCGCCGAGAGCAACCGGCTTCCCGGTTACTATCGCATTCACCGTATGCCGCGCATGCATCGAGTACGTGTCCATTATCCACGCCATGGTTTGTTCGCCGGTATTCATGTCGGGTGCGGGCACATCCTTGTCCGGTCCGATAAAATCAAATAGCTCAGCCGTGTATCTCCGTGTCATCCTCTCTAGCTCGCCTTGCGACATCTGGTGAGGATCGCAAATAATACCGCCCTTCGCACCGCCAAACGGCACGTTCACGACCGCACACTTCCAGGTCATCCAGGCAGACAGAGCCTTTACCTCGTCGAGAGAAACGTCGGGCGCGTAGCGGATGCCGCCTTTGGCCGGGCCCCGCGCAAAGTTGTGCTGCACGCGAAATCCCTCGAACACCTGTATGTGCCCAGTGTCCATCTTGACCGGAATATAGACCTTCAGCTCACGGCTTGGGACGCGCATCACGGCATAAAGATCTTCCTCCAAATTCAAAAGCTTCGCTGCGCGGTCAAAGCGCTCGCTCATCGCCTCGAAGGGATTCTTTTCGTCGCTCCCGCGAAATCGACGCATTTCATCAGCCATAGGGTTAGCCATCGTACTCTCTCTCCCGAATCTTTAACTCACATCCAACACACCGTCACCCTCGGCGCATCCTATATTCTTTGGTGCGGCGAAATCTCTTCGTGGATTGTCGACGGCGGATGCGGTATTTGGAGAAGGAACACAGTATTGAATAGATTCTCCGACGTGTTTTTGAAAATCTTAACTTACGTAAATCGTGTAAGGCAAATGTTTGCCGCTGAAACTTTCGCATTCCTGGCTCGTAACGAACTACCAGAATTCCCCGCTGTAGCGTAGTCTGAACCTGATGTTGAAAAGTCCGCTATTCTGTTCTAATAGAGGCTCTCGCCTCGCAATACTGCTCCTGATAGTGGTGTCCGGAGGCGTGGCGCATCTGACCGCGCAGGAAAGCGCCGACGCGGTCACCATTTTCAACCAGGCCCAGGACATGCACGAAAAGGGCGATCTCGCCGGTGCCATTTCGCTTTACGAAAAAGCTCTCACCGTCCTGCCGGATTTTCCAGAGGCGGTTTTCCAACGGGCCTCGGCCCACCTCGCGCTCGGAAACATGGACGAGGCTGAAAAAGGTTTTCGCCGGGCCGTCGAACTCCGTGCCGGCTGGAGTCTTCCGCTCGCCAATCTCGGCTCGCTACTCGTTGAGAGAGATCAGCTTGCCGAGGCCGAAAAGATCCTGCTCAGGGCGGTAGAAACCGAACCGAACGACCCGATCGCACTGGCCGGATTGGTGGATCTTCGCCTGCGTACCGGCGCATCGCGCGAGGCGCTCAAAGAACTGCTCGATCGAATTACTCCCCTAACATTAAAGGCGAATCCGTCGGTCTCGTTATGGACCGCGCGAGCCGCGCTGGAAAGCGGCCTGGGCAGGATTGGCCCGGCAAAGGAGAACCTTGCAAAAGCCCTAACGGCAGATCCCACAAATCGAACAGCTGTTCTAATGATGGCTGGTATCGCGCTAACCGAGGGCGATACGGTCCGCGCCGAAGCACTGGCCTCCCGCCTCGGCCAAACCTCGTCGGACGCGTCTAATATGCTGAGGGCAAAGATCGCAGCGCAGGAGGGGCGGTATGAAGAAGCAATAATATTTCTCGACGCCTTAAAGCGGCCAACGACCAGCGCCGCCGATCTTCGCAAACGGATCGACGCTTCGCGTGCGGTCACACCGTCCGAACTGGAAAAGCAGCTTCAGGCCGACGCGAACAATCCGTACATTCTTGGCCGTCTCTGCTCCCTTTACAGGCGGGAAGCACCGGAAAAGGCCTTGTTGTTTTGCCGTCGTGCGTCTGAAGCCGAACCTAATAATGTCAATCACGCCGTCGGGTTTGGTGCCGCCCTCGTCCAGGCCAAACAGTATGACTCCGCGATCGGATTATTTACAAAATTACTGGCCGTCGTACCCGATAATGCGACGGCGCATGCTAATCTTGGAACGGCGCTGTTTCAGCTAAAACGCTACGCGGAGGCCAAAAAAGAGTTTCGGTGGCTGACCGACGCACAGCCGGGATCGGCCGCCGCCTATTATTTCCTGGCCGTCTCGCATGACCAGCTTGGTGAGTATCTCGACGCGGGTGCGAATTACCAACAATACTTAAGGTTGGCCGATCCAGTTGAGAATAAACTCGAGATCGAGAAAATCAATCTGCGGCTCCCGGCGCTGCAGAAACTTATTAAAAAGAGGTAGTCGCACGGGGACGAAGTTATAGAGAGTACGTTTGATTTGAATAGTTTCGAGCAAATTTCTTCTAAGACGCGGTCGGCAGCCGCCAGGCCCGTTTTCGCGCCGTTATCTGGCACGCATGGCCCTCGTTTCGTCGTGTCGGCACTTTTTGCGCTTCACCTCGCTCTATTCGGTATCTCGCTGGCGCAGGGCCCGGACCTCGCTCCGCCGCCTCTCAAGATCGTCTCAAAAGCCGAACAGCAACGACTCGACCAGGAAACCGATATCAAATCGAGGACCAAACTCGTGCTGGAATTAATGACCGGCCGGCTGGCCACGGCGGAGCGACTGCATGCTGCCGAAGACTACGCAGGCGTATTTCGCGAACTGGGCGTTTTTCATGGATTGATGGACAACGGTATCGCATATTTGCACAAGCGAAACACCGGCAACGGCAAGGTCCTAGACAATTTTAAACGGCTGGAACTCGCGCTTCGTGCCTTCGTACCTCGGCTCGAGACGCTAAGACGGGAAATTCCGCTCAGCCATGAGGACTACGTCCGCAAACTGCTGATCTACGTCCGAGAGGCCCGTACCAAAGCGACCGAGCCTCTCTTCGCTGATACCGTGATCCCGAACCGCAGGCCCGGCGAGCCTTGAACAGTTAACGGCGGCCGCGAATCGGACAAGATGTACGAACTAAACGGACTATCAGTTTACATGGCACTGCTTACCATTTTTTCCTCGCTCCTTCTATGCGCTTCCCTTGCCGTCTCGGTCTCGGCACAACGTGACTTTTTCACGCCCGAAGAGGTAGAACTCGTTCGCGAGGCCCAGCAGATCGACGAGCGTATCGAGCTGTTGACAAAGATAATCGATCGCCGTTTTGCCGCGCTGAACGTGGAAGTCGGCGGAGCTAAGATAAAACCGAAAGACGCCGAAAAATGGGGCCAGATGCCAACGTCGACGCGCCTTGAAACGCTCTACGACATCAGGCGGATCATCGAAAAGGCCATCGATGACATTGACAGCCTCGCTGAACGCCCCGACTCGATCGTTATAGGCGAACCGGAAAAAGGCAAAAAACCAAAGGGCTACAACGAGCTGTTCCCCAAAGCCGTTCGGCTGCTCGCCGCTGCCGCCACCCGCTATCGCCCCGCCTTAAAGGCCGAACTCGACCGTGAAAACGGCAACGCCGAAAAAGGCTCCATCCTGGCCGCCCTCGAACACTGCGACGAAATAATCGCCGCCGTCGCAAAACTCCCCGCCGAAGTCGCCAAAGCCAAGGCCAAAAACTGAGGGTTACTTTTTTTACGCAGCCACGCGGCTATGTAAGCGACGCCGCGTGGTGCGGCTTTTCGGAGCAATAGGAATTTGTCGATGCGGTGATGCACGGCCCATCAAGACTTATAGACGTTTTGTCCCACGCTTTCCCGTAATCCGTCGAACTTGTCGAATCATAGAATCTCTCTGACTCAGAAACCGCGGCTTTATAGGCTTTTTCGGCCCTCCGAGACGTGGCGTGCGCATCTTTTACAACCTGTGCGTCGTTTTGTGGTTGAAGTCTATCACTCCTTCTCATTTGCCATTCCAGTTAAGATCCGCTTCTGCCAGGACCGATCTCATCGTTTCGAGGTCGTCATCTGTCCAATACATCATTACGCAGGAAACGTGGTGGGCCTTTCGTACGAACGAATAGCTGCGGTTGGCGGCAAATCGTGTCTTTTGGTCGATATAGGCTATCTTATTCACGCCAAGCGTGTCGTGCCTCGTACTCGGGCCGCCCGAGGAAGCGCTCTGTTCATTGAGCACGTCTGCGCCCGAAGCATTGGAATGCGACGGCGGCAGTTTCATCGCGGTACAAGTGATCCTCATCAACCGTTCACTCTTGGGACTATAGCCTTCTGCGTTAAAGAGCAGCTTAACCAATAGTCGCCGGCCGGCGAAGATCTTGTCCGGAGCAGCCGGCGCTGTTGACACCAGAGCTATATCGATAAAACTCTGTTCCGCGATCGGCATGAATTGCGGCACCGTTAGTTTCATTCCTAATACACGGTTCGTGTAGACGCGGCCCTTCGCCACCCCATAGAGCGAGCGCTCCTGTGCGATCACTTTTCCGCCGGCCGCTTTTTTTTGTGCGAACACCGGTCCCGAGGTCGAGATGGTTAATATCAATCCTGAAAAAATGATGATCAGGCGTGTCAGGTTTAGCGCTCTTTCGTGGGTCG
>DATLNN010000088.1:0-6456 GCA_035536695.1 Pyrinomonadaceae bacterium
TTTGTGTTTCGGTTTTCTTTGTTGGATTAGGAGCTCTGGTCGATAAGGCCGGCGCGAAATTTAAGTCGGATGAAAAGGCCCTCGAGCTGATTCGCAAGGCGAGGACCGCTATTGGCGGTGACAACGCGATCGCGTCTGTGCAGAGCATGCGGATCGTCGGCCGCACGAGCCACAAGGTCAATATCGGCGGCAAAGAAAGTGTCGAAGAGGGCGAGACCGAGATCGCGATGCAGCTGCCCGACAAAGTCATGCGCACCACCCGGCATGGCAACGGCGATGGCTCCGGCGAGAGCGTCCGCCACGCGGTCGATGTCATCGTCATGGGCGACGCCAAAGACCAGCCAAAGGTAAGAATGATGGGCTCGGGCCATGGCGAGGGAACCGGAGCATCGGTATCCAAGAAGTTAGTGATCAGGAAGGATGACGGGACCGTGCAGGAACTCACGGGCGCCGATGCCGATCGGTGGATCGCCGAGCATCCGAACATGCCGGGTGAAAAGCATATCGTGATCAAGAAAGGTGACGGCACCGGTGAAAAGATCGACGGCAAAGAAAGGATCGTCCTTCGCGGAGGCGGCGGCGGCGAGAGGACGTGGACGTCCGCGAATGGAAAAACATTTACGGTCCACGACCGGCAAGTTGCCATGAGAGAGGCGGCCGGGCATCACACTGCGATGCGAAATAACGAGATGCTTCGCCTGACACTTTCCCTGCTGCTCTCTTCACCTCAGGGAATGGATGTCGAATATACGCTCGGCGGCGAGGCCAATGTCGACGGCACGAACTGCAACGTAGTGGTAGCGTCTTTCGGCGGCCAGTCGTTCAGACTCTTCCTGGATCGAGCGTCGAACCTGCCGGTTGCTATCAAATATTCCGCGCCGAAAATGCCAGAGATCGTTCACTTCAGTCGTCAGACCGGTGCTCCGGTCGATGGTGCAAAGGATGTCATGATGTTCAAGCGAACTGCCGGGGGCCCCGCCGAGATGGCCGAATATCAGGTTAAATTCTCCGATTATCGCCCGACGGGCGGCCTGTTGCTCCCGTATCGGTGGTCGACAACAGGCGGCACGGCCGAGACTTTTGACGTCACGAGTTTGGAACTCAATCCGACCAATATCAGCGAGAAGTTTCAAAACCAAAAGGTAATGATCCGCAGCATGAAGTCCGACGGCCAGTAACTCTCTTTTCACTACAAAGGGACACAAAGGAACTCTTGTTCATCTTTGTGTCCTTTGTGCTATTGTGTCTAATTTTTCATTGATCTTCGGGATGATCTTTTTCGGAACAGCGATCGCATCCTTTATGTGACGCTGATGAGTGAAATGCCCGGCGACGAAAATGCCGGGAATGTTCGTTTCAAACGACTCGGGATCGTAGACCGGTACCTCGCCATATTTGCCCGTCTCTGTCTCGACTCCCAAGTTCTTTAGCATCGTCAAATCGGCATCTGAACCGATCAGGGCAAAGACGACATCATTGGGAACTATCTCCGTATCACCCGCTTCGTTTTCAAGTACAACGTCGTTTGGGCGAATCTCGACGACACGTCCTAAGAAAAAGAGCTTGAGACAGTGTTTTTTCAGCTCGTCTTCAAGGGGCTGCTTGACCCAGTATTTGATGCATCCCTGTTTAGGGTCATCATTTTCCCAGTCGGCCCGAAATATCGCAAGCGTTGTATCGGCTCCCTCTTCTGCCAGAAACAATGCTGCCTCGCCTGCCGAATTGCCGCCGCCAACGATCAGAGCACGCTTTTTTACCCACGGATAGGTTTCGCGAAAATGGTCGTGCACCTTGGGCAGATCTTCGCCGGGAACGCCGAGGGTTCGGGGGTGGTCCATCGCACCGATAGCAAAGAGCACGTTTCTGGCTTCGTACGCGGATATGTCGGTGAGGACGGTAAAAACAGGATTCCCCGCGGTCACACTCACCACCCTTTCCTCGGTCCGGATGTTCAAGTCATGCTCAAGAACGAATCGAACATAGTATGAAAGCAGTTCCTCCCGAGTCGGCTTTTCGCGTGCCGGCTTGAGGCCATTGCGGGTTATCTCAAGTTCGTTCGTGGTCGAAAAAACCGTCAGGCCTACCGGGTAATTGTAAACGGTGTTTGCGAGCAGCCCCTTCTCGAGAACTAGGTATTTGAGATTGTGTTTCTGTGCTTCGTAGGCGGCCGAGATACCGGCCGGCCCGGCGCCGATGATGATGAGGTCAAACATTTTCCAGTTTTTCGAGCTCGGCGGTAAAAGCTTCGATCTGCGCTCGCGTGTTCTCGAGTGCCCGCTTCGACTCCAGGTATTTTTCCCACTCGCCGGTCACCGTCATAGCTTTCAGCACATCCTCATCCAGCGCGTGAGACATCAGCACCAGCAGGTCACTTAAGGCCTCGTGGCCCTCCAGCAGCGACTGAATTATCGTGTATGCGAGCTTGGCGTTTGGCAGGTCGAGGTCCGGCTGTTCCATTTGTTAAACCGACATTCTAGCATATCGGCCCTCGTGGATCGGGCATCGACAACTATGGAACGGTAAGCCGGACGACTTGCGCTCATGCGCAAAACTTTACAAAAGCGGGAGGTCCTTTACAGTTACTTCGTTTGCCCCGGCGTTCAGGGGTGTTCCGTCCGCGAGGAACTCGTAGCGAACATAAGCCAGCGCAATGAGCTTGTCGAGAGCGGGTGAATATGCAGACGAGGTGATCTTGCCCGCTTTTTTACCATTAGAGGTAAGCTCGAGACCGGGCGACAGTAGGCCGACCTCGATGCTGTCCTTCGCAACCAGACCGGTGAGGCGTTTAGCGACGTGTCCGCGAAAATGTATTCGCGCGATGATCTCCTGGCCGATGTAGCAGCCCTTGTTGTACGAGATCAGGCCATCCAAGCCGAGTTCTGGAGCGATGGTCGTTTCGTCCATATCGACGCCATATAGCGGGATGCCATTCTCAATGCGGAGAACTTCGTATGCAGCCTCTGTTATCTCGGCGGAGCCTGCATCCGCAAGCTCTGTACGAAACTCGTCAGCCGCAGACACCGGGACAAAGATGGCCCTGCCGGGTGCTGAATCGAACGATAAGGCGTCAGCCGAAGGCCCGGGCTGAGTTTCACCGAAGATCTCGAAATACTGAAACCTATCAGACAGGTCCTCGACAAGGAAATCGCCCGCAAACGTAAACCGGAATAAATTCTGAAAGACCTTTTCACGCGTCGCATCTTCGGTTTCAAAAAGAAAACGGTCGCCGCGCCGCTGAACACGCACCACTGCCACCAGCCTGCCCTGGGCATTTGGAAATGCTGCGAGCATTTGGCCACCGGCCTCCAGGGCTTTGACGTTGTTAGAAATTAGCCCATCAAGAAATTGTACCGCTTCCTTACCCCATACCTCGATCAGTCCACGCGGCCCCGTATAGAAGCCGGCCCCGCCGCTTCGGACCTTGGAATAACTATCGTCAATGTTGCTCATACGCACGGATGCCCTCAAAACCGCTCGACACCGGCGATTTTTGGTACAATACCCTTTTACAATATTACGCCAGTTCGGATTTGTATAATGACTCGAATATCTGAAGACATCGTCCTCAATTCCCTAAAACAGATCATCGACCCCGATCTGAGAAAAGATATTGTCACGCTGGGGTTTATCAAAGACCTAAACGTTGACGGCGGCAACGTTTCGTTTCGCATTGTGCTCACTACGCCCGCATGCCCCGTTAAGGAGCAGATGGAGGCCCAGGCTCACGAGATCGTTGGCGGACTCGAGGGCGTAACGAGCGTCAATGTGACAATGGACGCCGAGGTGCCGCAGGGGCGCGGGATCGCAAATAACATAGCTATCCCGGGCGTCAAAAACATCATCGCGGTCTCATCCGGTAAGGGCGGCGTCGGCAAATCCACGGTCGCTGTCAATCTGGCCGTCTCGCTGGCCAAGGACGGCGCGAAAGTCGGCATCATGGACGCGGACGTGTACGGCCCCAACGTGCCCATGATGCTAGGCTCTGGCTATGGCCAACCTGAGATCGAGGACGGCAAGCTGATCCCGATCCGAGCGCACGGCATTTCGATGATATCGATGGCCGTACTCGTGCCGCCAGACAAACCAATGGTCCTGCGCGGGCCGATGCTTCATGGGGTCGTCAGGCAGTTTTTGACAGATGTAAATTGGGGCGAACTCGATTACCTGATCGTCGACATGCCCCCGGGAACTGGCGACGTCCAGTTGTCACTGGCCCAGTTGGTCCCGGTGCAGGGCGCGGTGTTGGTGACTACGCCGCAGGAAGTTGCTCTCGCCGACGTACGCCGGGCGATCGCCATGTTCGAGCAGGTAAAAATTCCTGTTCTGGGCGTTATCGAGAACATGTCTTATTTCATCGCGCCCGACACCGGCAATCGCTACGAGATCTTTGGCCGAGGCGGCGGGCAAAAGCTGGCCGACGAATTCGACATTAATTTCCTTGGCGAGGTCCCGATGGGCATGGAAGTTCGCGAGGGAGGAGACAGCGGCGTGCCGGTCGTCATCTCATTCCCTGATTCTCCGCAGTCGGCAGCGTTCAACCGCGTTGCCGAGGAAGTCGCCCGACATATTTCGATCGAGGCGATGAAGCCGGAGTTGGTGATAATGAGCCGTGCGTAAATCGTTTTTATTGATCGCGGACACAAAGTTTAGGAGACGAAAAGCTATGTTGTTTTCAGGTCACGTGGGTCACCTGTTGCGCAAGGCCGTATATTGCGCTTTGGTTTTCAGCCTTCTGACGGCAAATCTCTTGGCGCAGGCAAAACGCCCGATCTCGGCGAGCGATTTCGACTCGTGGCGGAGTTTGCAGGGAACCCAGATATCGCGTGACGGAAATTGGGTCGCCTATGTAATGCAGCCGCAGGATGGCGATGGCGAGTTTTTTGTCCGCTCTACAACCAGCGAGACCGAATGGCGTGCAGCGCGGGGTTACCGCCCGCCAACTCCGCCGCCAGATCCGGCCGATCCGGCAGCGACCGCGGCTTTTCAGGCGCTAGGACGACTGCTGCGACCCACCTTCTCGGCCGACAGCCGATATGTTTTCTTTAATATCGAGCCAAACAAATCGGACATTCTCAAAGCGCGGCGTGATAAGAAAAGGCCTGAGGATTTCCCGAAAACGGCGCTCGGCATCATGGACGTGTCAACCGGTAAGGTCACGCGCGTTGAAGACGTAAAATCGTACCAGGTGCCCGAGGACGGCGCGGGTTTCGTCGCTATCCTCAAGGAACAGTCAAGAGAAGATCGCCGCCCCGAGATGGGCACCGCCGGCGCCGTACCGGCCGGCACTAACACGAATTCGAACGTCGCGGTCGCACCTTCGCCAACGCCGTCACCCACGCCCACAGCCGCGGCCGGCCGAAGAAAGGAGTATGGCACGACGCTCATTCTCCGCAATCTTTCAGATGGCAAGGATCGAACTTTTTCCGACGTTCTCGATTATAGTTTTGCGAAGGACGGAAGGACCCTACTTTTCGCCGTCTCCGCGAGAAACGAGTCACGGAACGGAGCGTTTGCGGTCACGCCGCAGGTCGATTCACCGCCTGCTGCGTTGCTAGCCGGGCCCGGAAAATATACGAAATTCACCTGGGATGAAAAGCAGGGACAGCTCGCATTTATCAGTGACAGAGACGACGCGGCATCGAAACAGCCCCGGTTTAAGGTCTATCACTGGACGCGCGGAACGCCGAAAGCCAACGAGGTTGTTTCGCCAAATACCGCCGGATTCCGTCCGGAATTTGTAGTCAGCGATAAGGGCTCGGTAAGCTTCTCATATGACGGCAGCCGGCTCTTTATCAGCAGCGCTCCGACACCGGACCCTGAGCCGGATCCAAACGCCGCCGTGCCGGAGGAAGAAAAAGTTACCGTTGATCTCTGGCATTGGAAGGACGATTACGTGCAGGCGCAGCAAAAGGTCCGTTTGAACGCTGATCGCGACCGATCATACCGGGCGGTCTGGCATATCGCGGAGAAGAAATTCGTCCAGCTAGCCGACGCGACGATGGAAAGCATTAACCCAAGCCCCAACGGCCTCTATGCCATCGGCAGCGACGACCGGCCGTACCGCGTTCGGGCTAATTACGATCCGGGCTTCACAGACTATTACATTATTAACACGGCCGATGGCTCGCGAAAACTTCTGCGGCGAGAGCAGCAATTTGGAATGAGCGCATCGCCCGGCGGTAAATATGTCATCTTTTTTGACGGCAAGGATTGGAACTCCGTCTCGATGCCGGAGGGCAAAATCACGAATCTAACCTCGAAGCTTAAAGCGAAATTTGTTCGCGAAGATCACGATAGCCCCAGCGCCGCTCCGTCATATGGCACGGCCGGCTGGACGAAGGACGATAAAGAACTATTGATCTACGACAAATCTGACATTTGGCAGGTCGCCGCCGATGGCAGCGGCGGCAAAATGCTCACCGGCGGTATTGGCCGGCAAAACAATACCGAACTGCG
>DATLNN010000089.1:0-3848 GCA_035536695.1 Pyrinomonadaceae bacterium
CGCGTTCTTCGACAAGCATTCGCAGGACTTTCCACGAATATCGGTAATAGACCATGATCTTGACGATTGTATTCGCATGAACGAAGTTTTGTCGCACGTGCTCGATAATGTGTTCAGGGTGCGGCGAATGGTGGATCACGCCAAACGAGTAAACGAGGTCGTACTTTTCAGGCGGTATAAATTCCGAAAGATGTTCGGCGTTTGCTTCATAAAAGCTGATCTTATCGGACAATCCAAAGACCTCGGCGCGTCGCTTGGCGAGGGCAATGGACGCCGACGAAAGATCAACGGCGGTTACCGTGGCTCCGGCCCGGGCAAAATTCATCGTGTCGGTGCCCAGTCCGCAGCCGATCTCCAGCACTTTCTTGTCACGCCACCGGTCGAATTCCGCAAAGGCCGGAATATGCGGCTCTACAAAATACTTGCGAGCCTCGACTTGGTTAAAATACTCCTCGGTCCCGATCTCAGCGGTGGAATGCCTGATATTGCACGGCCGGGCATTCCAGTAATTTCTTACCGCATCGATCGAGACGTCGGAGAAGTCTTGTCTCATACATTAATTCCCGTCTGAGCCGCCGGCGGCCGTTTGGTCGACAACCTGCTGTTCAATCCATTGATAGGTTTTTGCAAGGCCTTCCTCAAGCGAGACGACCGGTTCCCAGCCCAGGACCTCGCGAAGCTTCGAGTTATCCGAATTACGTCCCCGAACGCCCTGCGGCCCGTCGATGTGGTTCTTTTTGACAGATATTCCAGCCGCGTCGGCGATGATGTCGGCAAGCTGATTGATCGACACCATGCGATCCTGGCCCAGATTAAGCGGTTCGGCAAAGTCCGACTCCATCAGGCGATGTATGCCGTAAACACAATCGTCGATATAGCAGAACGAACGCGTTTGTTCGCCGTCGCCCCAGATGTCAATTTCGTGTTTTGCGGTCAGTTTCGCGACCGCGATCTTTCGGCAGAGAGCTGCGGGGGCTTTTTCGCGGCCGCCGTCCCACGTACCCTTTTCGCCAAAAATGTTGTGAAAGCGTACGGTGCGCGTTTCGATCCCATAATCCGCGCGGTAGTGTTGACACAGCCGTTCGGCAATTAGCTTTTCCCAACCATACGCGTCCTGAGGATAGGCCGGGTAGGCATCCTCTTCCCTGAGAGGCGTCACGTTGGCGTCCTCCTGCAGATGTTCCGGATAGATGCAAGCTGAACTAGTGTATAAATAACGCTTGATACCATTTTCACGCGCGGCATCCAGCGTATGGATGTTTATCAGGGAGTTATTGTGTAATATCTCGGCGTGATGGCTCGAGATGAACCCCATCCCGCCCATATCGGCAGCAAGTGCGTAAACGTGATCTACGCCCGCAGTCGCCTTCAAGCAGTTTTCCCACCGGCGGAGATCAAGCAACTCGAATTCATCGGCTTTGGAGGTCGTGTATTCCGGATGTTTAATATCCGCCCCACGCACCCAGTAGCCCTGATTCTTAAGATAGGCCGTCAGATGGCTTCCGATAAATCCGCCCGCACCTGTGACTAAGACCTTCGTTTGTCCGCTCATATTCTTCAAAAAACTGTTTTGCCGCTTATTAGTTCTCGTCGGTCGAGTTGTAGTTACTGCGATGGTAGTAGCTCTGATAATAGTAATAATTATCCTTTGTCTTGAGATTGACATTGTTGAGGACGACGCCAAAGATCTTGGCTCCGATCTCTTGAAGGAGCTGCCGCGAGCGGCGAACGACCTGCCGCGAGCTTTTGCCCGCGTGGACGACCAGGATCACACCGTCGACCATTGACGCTATCAGGACACCGTCGGTAAATGAGGCTATGGGCGGCGAATCTACAACCACGTGCGTGAATTGCGTCTGCAGAAGCCGAAGCAGTTTCGCCATCTGCTCAGAACCTATCAGCTCGGCCGGGTTTGGCGGGATCGGCCCCGAGGTCAGCAGATAGAGTTTTGTTTTCTCATCCCGCTTGATGGTCCTTTTTATCTCTTCGTCGCTCAGTTCGCTGGCAAGCAGTGTGCTAAGGCCGTCGCCGTTTTCGACGTTGAATACTGAGTGCAAGCGCGGCCGCCGCATGTCGGCGTCGACTATAAGAACGCGGCCGCCGGTTTGAGCGAGGCTGACCGCCGTGTTGGTTGCCGTCGTGGTCTTTCCTTCAGATGGCAGACTCGACGTTATGAGGAGAGACTTCGGCGCCCGTCCGGCGGTCGAAAGCAGGATCGACGTACGAAGATGGCGATATGCCTCGGCCAGAGCCGAACGAGGATCGGCCGATATGAGCAGAGGCGATCCGGGCTCCTCTTCTTCCCCGTCGGCGGAACCGACAAGCAGAAGTTTCCGCCTTGGCATGGAATCAAGTGTCGGGATCGCGGCGAGGGCCGGAAGCTGCAGGTAGTTCTCGATCTCTTCGGTCGTGCGGATGGTGTCGTCCAAATATTCGAGGAAAAGCGCGAGGCCCATCCCAAAAAGCGTGGAGAGAAACAGCGCCGCGATGACGGTCATCAGCCGGCGGGGCGAAACGGGAATTTCAGGCGGAACGGCGATCTCGATAACACTAATGTTATTGTCCGAACCCTGAGCCGCGATGTCGTTTCCGCTGACCTGTTTTTGCAGGTTCTCTAAAAATCCCTTGTTTGTCTCCAGCGTCTGCTGCAGAAGCCGCATGTTGACCGCTCCCTGATTTTGTCCCTGCGCCTCGGCATACTGCTTATTAAAATCGACCCTGATCTTGTCTTCCTTGTCCTTTGCCTGCAAATACTTGGTTTTCAGGTTCTGAAGCAAGTCATTTGCCGTACGTTGGCGATAGGTGTTGAGCTGTTTCTGAAAATCCGCGACCGAGGTCTCGATCGATGTCTCGTAGCTTTTGATCTGCGCGTCGATCTCGCGGATCTCCGGTGCCTCATCCTGATACTCCTGGAGCCGCAGCGCTTTCGTCTGACGCAGATCGGCGATCTTTTTGAGCGTGTCGGCCTTAAAGGCTCGGATGTTATTTTCCTGCTCTGTCGTAAACCGCTGCATCTGCTCCTCGGCCAGGGCCTTTACCTTTTCCGGCGAATTGACCACCGTCAGGTAATTTGCCTCGGCGTTCTTGCGTTCATTTTCCGCTACCAGGAGGTCTTTGTTCAGGCCGCTCAGCCTGTCGATGACGATAGTCTGCTGATCACCGGTCTGTAAAATTCCTTCGCTCTGCGTCAGGTCGACGAGCCGCTGTTCGTCGTTTCGAATATCCGATTGCAGCGTCGCGATCCGCTCCTGAAGAAAGTCATTGGTCTTGCGGCTGGTTCCCGAACGTTTTTCCTGATTAGCGTCGGTAAATGTTTCTGCAATGGCGTTAACGACAAAGGCGGCGAGCTCGGGGTTAGTGTGGGTGTATGCGAGCGCGATCAGACGCGTATCTTTCATCGTCGCCCGCGACTCGCGGATCGGATCGATCTCGAGCGTGCGTTTTATTACCTCGACGTAGGGTGCAAGCCGCTGGGCTTCGGCGATCTCCTCGGTGGTCGCAAGGCCGGTTTCCCCCAGCCGTTCGTCCGCATTCTTGTTCTTCTTGTCGTCTGTCGCCAGGCCGAGCGATCGTAAGATCGAACGCCAGGGCGACGTCGACATGTCGATCTTTGCCTGCTGGAAATCCTTGTTGGCGTCGAGGTTATGCTCCTTTACCACGCGTCTGAGCAAGCCGTCGCTCGATAGCAGTTGGAGCTGAGTATTGAAATATGCCGGGTCGGAGTTCATGATCGGACGCTGCCGCTCGGTGGTTACCAGGTCCGGATTCGTCTGTTCATTATCGACCTGTATCTGCGCCCTGGCCTGAAAAAGGTCCGGCTTGCGGGCGATGTAGATCGCCGCGAGAGT
>DATLNN010000090.1:0-2267 GCA_035536695.1 Pyrinomonadaceae bacterium
CCTTCCAGATCTGGACGCTCTTCGGCCTCAACCTGTTCCTCTCGCTGGGCGATGTTCGTCGATTCAACCTGCTGGACTGGTTTAGCCAGGCATATATCCCTATAAATGCCGTTGTTGTACTGCTGGTCCTGGGCCGCGGGCTCGATACATTGATCGCCTTTAACGCAATAGCTACAGCCCTCATTGCCATAACGGTATTTGTTTTGATGCGACGTCTGGCAGCGGCCGAAGACGGAGGCCTCGGCTTTTCGGCTGACGCCGGACTATTTGGCCGGATGATAAAGTTCGGGCTGACCATAAACGTCATGAACGCGGTCCTCGCTTTGGTGCTGAGGGCAGACGTTTTTCTCGTCAACTACTTTCGAGGGGTGGGGGAGGCGGGCGTATACGCCATCGCTGCGCAATGCAGCCTTTTGCTGATCATGTTTCCCAATGTGGTCGGAACCCTAATATTTCCAAGGGTGGCCGGGATGAAGCCAGGATCGACCGAATTTACGTCTGCTGTCATCCGACACGCAGCCGCACTCCAGCTCGTACTGTGTTTGCTCGCGATACCGGCGGCATTCCTGATCCCATACGTTTACGGCCCCGATTTCGCGCCGGCGACTTCCCAGTTCCTCATTTTATTGCCCGGCGCCTTCGCCATAGGATTGCAAATGATGCTCTCGCAGCATCTCGCCGGGATCGGCCAGATCAGGTTGATGCCGTATTTCTGGATATTTACGCTGGTGCTCGGTCTTGGGCTGCATTTTTGGCTCATTCCCGTTTACGGTGCCGCCGGAGCGGCGGCCGTTTCCACGCTTATTTATTCCGTCAGCTTCCTGCTTACGCTTTTTTATTTCGGGCGCCATACGGGCGAACGCATTTCCCACGTCCTTCTGTTCCGCTCTGCCGATGCCAGGGCGTTGCTGACCCGATTCGGATGGTAAAACCGCAACGATCCATCTTGTTCGGGCCCATGCCGCCGCCCTGGGGCGGGGTTTCGGTTTTCATGAACTCAATTGCCGCATCTGCGATCGCCCGCGGTGCCGAGATCTGGGCCTACGCCGGCAAACCCCACGCTACCCCCAGTGTGCGTTTTGTAAACCACCGGCGCTTCTCCCATCTCTGGATGCTCATGCGTCGCGGCCGAGGGGCCCGCATCACCGACTCGACGCATTTCCACCTCGAGTACCCCCACCCGGCACTGTTGCCGCCGTGGATCGCCCTTAAAAAGTCGCTCGGTTTCAGGTGGATAAAGATCGTCCACGACGGCTCACTCCCGTATCGTTTTGAAAAGTTTTCCGCAACGCAAATGCGATTGTTCCGGGCCGCCGTCAAATGGATCGATGAGATAATAGCTGTCGACCAGTCCCTGGCATCGTGGCTGTTGAACACAGCCGGTTTCCGCGGAAAAATAGCGGTGATCCCTCCGCTCCTGCCCACGCCGGGGCCGGGATCGGGCACGGGCGGTATCACGGGCGCTCAGCGGAACACGCTCGACAATTTCGCTCTACATAAGAAAAAAGTCCTGTCGATCGGCGTGTTCGCCGCTCCGTACGGATTCGACCAGGTCGCCCATGCGGTGGAATCAATTAGAACCGATTCGGGTGAGGATATCGGGCTTCTGCTTGGCGACTCCGAGTTTGATCTCGATACGGAATATCGCGATCGGGTCCTCGCTGGTCGTGACTGGATCCATGTCGTCAAAAGCGTGTCGCATTCGGCGCTCGCCGGTGTTTATTGCCTCGCCGACGTATTCGTCCGCGCCTTCGAACGCGAGAGCTTTGGGCTGTCACGCGTCGAGGCTCTGTGGGCCGGTGTTCCCGTCGTCGCGACACGCGCAGGCGAAACCCGCGGAATGCTGATTTACGATTTTGGCGATATTGACCAGCTTTCCGCTCACATACGCTCGGCACTTGGCGGCGATATCGACAACAACGCAGCCGAGTGCGCGGAGGCATATCGTCACGAAGCGAAAGAGAATCTCGAAAGATACTTGACCGAGATCCGGGGAGCCGTTGGGTAATGCTGAAAGATTGCTCGATCATCTGCTTTGGCGGCGAGGACTGGTGGTATCACCACCCGCACTCGAAGAACCATTTGATGCGCCGATTTGCCCGCGCCGGTAACAAGGTCATCTTTGTCAACTCTATCTCCATGGGCCTGCCGTCCCTCGCGAACAAGAACATTCTGCCCAAGATCGGCCGCAAGCTGAAAAGCTATGCGAAGCTGGCGCGAACGACCGAGGAAGGAATTACCGTCGTTTCACCGGCCGTACTGCCATT
>DATLNN010000091.1:0-6725 GCA_035536695.1 Pyrinomonadaceae bacterium
ACCTGTGCGAAACCATGATCCGTGGAACGCGATAAATGCTCCGCCTTTATAATGAGATGGAAACTGGTTGCCGGTGTAAAACAGCAGCGCGTTGGGCGCCCAGTGAGCCGGGAAGGCGTATAACGGATCTTTATTATCGGCACACCGGCCCACAGCTTCACCATTTCCGCCGTATTCCGGCGCCAACACCTTTCTCTGGTGCTCTATGCTGTAGTAGCAATAGGGCCAACCGTAGTCGGCGTCTTTTTCGATATGGAAAAACTCTTCGGCAGCATTCTCCGCTGCTTGTCTTTCGGTATACAGGTCCGGCCAGTTCTCGATTAGATGGTCACGGCCGTGCTGCACTCCGTACAGACGATCGTCGAGCGGGTTTGTTGCCAAAGCGACCACATGCCTAAGTCCTCTTCCTATCCTTTCGCCGTCGGCCTGTCTCTGGTCAATCCTTCTAGGATCGAACTTCCAAATACCACCGAACTGGTCCAGCTCAGGACACGGGTCCTTTCCTGGGGACGCTAACGCCGCGTCGACTTCCTGGCACGCGTTGCTCGGGCCAGCAATGTTCACATATACGAAGCCTTCTGAATCTACTGTTAGGCTTCGCGCCGCATGGCCGCTGCGTGGAAGCCCATCAAGGAATATCTGCGGCTCTTCTCTTGGTACAAGCTCGCCCGCCTCGAGTCGGTAGCGGTAAACAGTCGTCCAAGTCGCAAAATAAAGATAGTCGCCATAGAGTGCGATGCCCGACCCGCCGATGTCCGCAAATCGTTCTTGTAGATCCGCTCGCCTATCACCATCAGTGTCACGCAAAGCGAGTATGCCTCCGCCGGTCTGATCCCACAAAGCAACATAAACATCGCCGCTCGGGGTTGCCACTATATGCCGGGCCGCGCCCACGCGGTCCGCGAAAATCGTCGCCCTAAAACCTTCAGGCAAAAGAAGCTCGACTTCCTCAACTTCCCAACCGCAAGAGGTATAAAAGATCGCCGCAATAAACAAGAGGCCCAGGCCGGCAGAGGTTGATATGCATTTAAGCATGGAAACTCGGTTAATAATTTTGAGAAGATACTCTATTTGATTTTTCCGCGTGGTATGCTACGCCGTATCAGTTAGGCATCTGGCTTTGAATGATTAAAGTTTTTCGATCTCGGCCACCAAAACAACTGTCTTGAACTTTCCCTGTTTGGAATAAACCGCTTCGCCCTGCGCGTTAAAAAGAATGGTAAACGGCAACGCGCCTTGCCAGTCTTTCGAAACGATCTCTATTGCCGCGTCTTGGTCCTGCGTTTTTAGAAGATAAGCAGGTGAATCGGATCCCATTTGGGCCAAAAACTCTGGAACATCGCCGTCGATCTCAGACGATTCATCCAGAGATACGGTGATCAGATCGATCTTATCTTTGTAATCCGTGCCGATCTTGACCAAGTCGGGAAATTCCTCGCGACAGGGGCCGCACCACGTAGCCCAGAAATTTATGAGCCGCGGTTTGCCATTGGGTTTGAGTAGATCCTTCAAACCTTGCTCGTCAATTTGCGTGACTTTCGGGGGCAAGATTGAAACAGTTTCAGTCTTTTTGGCAGTCGTGTTTTCCTTCGACCTTTGCGTGGGACTTTGGCAGGCGAATAAGGAAAGACAAAAAACGGCAATTACCAAAGGAAAAAAAGAGGAGCCGGGCGGAAGGAAATTACTTCTCTGCTTCGCCTCGCCGCTATAGTTGTTTTTCATTGGTAGCTTTCCGTTTAGTGGCTCGCGAGCACTGCGCAAGCCCGCGCGTAAGTAAGGGCGTACACTCAACTTGAAGGTTTCGCCCTTGCCTAAGCGCGGGCTTGTGCATCCTTGCCTGCGGGCTACTGACCGCGCTCTGCTGACTACACACGTTTGATAGAACAGCCGATCGCTTTGGCCCTGTTTTTTGCGATCGGTTGTCCGCTCAGGGTCGCTTCGACGGCGTCGCGTAAATAATTCTGCGTGATCTCGTTACCGCTGCTGCTGTTGTCGATCGCTCCGTGATAAACAAGGACGTTCTTCTCGTTCAGATAGAAGATCTCGGGCGTTACGTTCGCTCCTAATTTATCGGCGAGAACGTTTCCTTTATCGATCAGCACGGGAAATTTATACTTTTCGGCGGCGTGAGATCTGGCCCATTCGAGCGATTCGGTAGAGTTGGAATTGATACCGAAGACGTTAATACCTTTCGCAGCAAAATCAGCGGCAAACTGTGATATTCGCTCGTTGTATTGTTTGACGGCCGGACACTGCGCCGATACGAACACGATGATCACACCGTTTTTGCCTTTCAGATCATTTAGCGATCTTTCGGTTCCATTGGTGTCGGCCAATCTAAAGCTTTCCACTGTCGAGCCCACGGGCAAACTTTCTTTCTCTGGAGGATCGTCGAAAGCACTACAGGCGGTGATCGCCAAAATTGCCACTGCTAAGAAAATTAGACTTTTCACCTTTTTGTATAACCCCTCAATTTTTTCTTTACCTTAAATATAAACGTGTGCGGTGGTGGATTATTAACAACATACAGAAGTAATTTTCACATCTCCGAAAATATTTTAATTTCAGAAAGGACTCGGTCCGGAATTCGAGCACGAGCCACGGTTCGACAGACCCTCTTAGGGCCGATAGCGCCTGAGCTGGCCGTTCTGCGGTTCAACCAGTTCACTGATCTTTAAGAGAATTCAACTACTTTTCGACGAGCTCCCCGATCTCCTTCTGCAGACTTTCGCGCTGGACGAGAAGGCGGAAAAACAACCCCCGCTGTCGAAACAGGAGCCACGCCGCCTTTAGCCAGACGCGCATATCGATCAGTGTTTCCGACGAACGCAGTGCGATGTAGCCGCATACGATCGTTACAGGAATTCCGATCAGTGCGATCTGCCAACCGAAGTTATACCAGAGAATAGATGCGACGACGAGCCAGGTTAGCGGCATCAGACCGATCGCGGCGACGATGGTCGAGCTCGAACCGGCGACGTCGACGTCATGTGTTCTGAAAATTCGCCCCATGAGATTCGAGAAGAAATACGCGGGCGAATGTATGATCGCGCCGAGAAACGCCAACGGCGCCAAGACGATCAAGAATATGACGCGCAAAATTAAATAGCGGAGAACATAGCGCGTGGGATGCTGCAAGATCGACAAGCTTTCGGTGGTGAGCCCGCTCGCCTTCAGATCGTTTTCGTAACGCGCGAGCTTAGCATTCAGATCGAGCATTTTCTGCGGATCGCTCTTTTCCAGCAGCGCGTATTTCGTCGCGAGATCCTGCAGTCGTCTGACGGTTTGTGTCAAAGTCTGTTTGAAGATCAGATTTTCAAACACGGACGAAAACAACGCTTCGGCTTTCAAAACCGCGTCGAGCTCCGTCTCGGTTTCGAGATTCAGAGTTACATCGCGCAAGTGTCTTTCAATTTTCGCCGTCAACGCCGCAACCGCATCACGCGGCGGTTCGCCGTCCGCATCGAGCTTGATCGGTTCAACATCAAAGATCTCGCCGTACCGGATCAAAGCCTCGCTTCTGAACGAAGTCTTGGACGTGTAATAGAGGCCGACCGGAACTATTTTCAGGCTGCCCGCCGGCGCGGACCTGTCCGAAACTGCCCCGAGAGCGATCCGCGCCGCTCCGGTTTTCATCTTTTGCAAATGCGGCTGGTCGTGCGAGATGCCCTCTGGGAAAATAGCTATACAGCGCCCGCGTCGCAGCAGTTCAAAACAATTGTCGAACGTGACGGCATTGCTCTCCGATCTCGCCTCTGGGTCAATGCGCCGGTAAACAGGCAAGATCTCGAATGTCCTCAACACGAACGCGCCGATCGGATTATCGAAGAGCGTCGATTTGGCAAGAAAGGAAACGCGTCGCGGCATCGAAACGAAGACAAGCGCGGGATCGACCAATCCGTTCGGATGATTGAGAACAAATAGCAACGGGCCGGTCCACGGAACGCGTTCGACGCCCACGACCTCGATGCGGCGAAAAAATAACCGAAGAGCAATGCTGATGATCGCGTGAATGATCTGGCGAAGAAGGGGCGCACCCTTGCCGAGATAGATCATCTGCCACAAACGAATTGTTTTTACTCTCTCGTGCATCAACAAACTTCATTTTGGCCTGTAGAAAGGTCGGCGTCTAACTCGCGTTTAGTATCCGCCTTCTCTACTCCGCGTTGTCAAAGACCCGAGATCGCGGAATCGGCTAGCAGGGACGCCTTGGACCACATAGTACGGAAACTATTGAGCTTTGGAGTGTAAAGCATTAAAGTGTCAGTGATATAGCGGTCGATCTTGCTTTTCTGAGCACTGAAAACAAATGGCTCTAGCTCGTGGAACGATACTCGGACGGTATGAGATTGAGCGGTCGCTGGGCGTGGGAGGGATGGGCGAGGTTTATTTGGCGCTCGACACTTCGCTCAACCGCCGTGTGGCGATCAAGCTCTTGCCGGCGGAGTTTAGTCAGAACCCCGACCGGCTCGGTCGTTTTAAACAGGAAGCTCTCGCCGTAGCCGACATCAATCATCCGAACATAGCCCATATTTATGAGATCGGAGAGGCCGAGAGCGGCCGGTTCATCGCGATGGAATATGTCGACGGTGTTACGCTGACGGACAAGATCCACCGCGAAAAAGCCTCGCTCAAGAAATCGCTCAAATATCTAGGTCATGCCGCTGACGCGCTCGCTAAGGCGCATGCGACTGGTATCGTTCATCGTGACCTGAAGCCGGACAATATCATGGTGACGAGAGACGACCATACTAAGGTGCTCGACTTTGGATTGGCGAAACTTCTCGATGCCAATAAGGCCTCTGGTCCGGGAAAGACTGCGTCGCAGGAAACCGTCACGGCGATCCTGGAACAGCCGCTCTCGGCGCCCGGGATGATAATGGGCACGGTTGGATACATGTCGCCCGAACAGGCGCAAGGAAGGATCGGCGAGATCGATCATCGATCAGACATCTTTTCTTTTGGGTGCATCCTGTTCGAGGCCGCGACGGGCAAACGTGCGTTCGAAGGCAGCGACCAGCTCGATACGCTTCATAAGATCGTTCACGCCCCGACCCCGCAGGTCTCCGACCACGAACCACACGCTCCCGCGGACCTCCAACGAATACTGCGCCGGTGTCTGGCAAAGGATCCGGAAGAAAGGTTCCAGAGTATAAAGGATGTTGCTATCGAGCTTCGCGAGCTCCGAGATGAACTCGGTGAAAGAAGCATACACCGCTCGGCTGCGAGTGACTTCGCGGCTTCGCGTTCGACTGTTAGTGAAACGCACAATTCGGCGACCGACGTCGGTCGCAATTTATCGACAGCCGAAGTAAGCGGCTCGTCTCGTAACCCGTCTAGCGCAGAGTTCGTGATCGGCAGTATCAAGAGTCATAAGACGGTTACAGCTTTGTTGGTTTCGGTTCTGGTCGTAGCGGGCCTCGCGGCTGTTTACGGCGCGTATAGATTTTTCGGCCTTGGAGAAAACAGGGCTGCCCCGTCGGCCATGAAGGTCACCCGTCTCACAAGCACCGGCAAAGTGACACGGGCGACCATCTCGCCCGATGGGCGATACGCGGCACACGTCGTTGAAGACTCTTCCGGACGGAGCGTTTGGGTCCGACAGATCGCAACAGGGAGCGACATAAATATTGCGGCCGCCTCGCGGGATCAGTATGGGGGGCTGGCATTTTCGAATGATGGAAATTATGTGTATTACATTCGCAGCGAGGGTGCAGGCGCAAAAGGAACTGTTTTTCAGGTACCGAGCCTCGGTGGTGTTTCTAAAAAATTAATTGGCGGCAGCGATAGCTCGATCACACTCTCACCGGACGGCAAGCAGATGGCATTTTACCGGTTCGCCCACGATCAGGGGAAGGCAGAACTTGTAATAGCAAAAACCGACGGCACCGGGGAACGAACATTGGCGACACGCCGCGAACCCGCGGGATTTGACAACGGCATCGCCTGGTCGCCCGACGGCAAGGTGATCGCCTGCGCGGGCTATGAGGGCGGCGCCTCCGACTCGGTAAAGCTGGTCACGGTTTCCGTCGATGACGGCTCGATAAGAGACATCGACCCCAAACTGTACGGATCGATATCCCAAATTACGTGGATCGGCGACGGGAAAAGCCTGTTGATTTCGGCCGCCGACCGTATATCGGGATATTTCTATCAGATATTTGAGATTCCATTTTCGGGCGGCCCGGGAAGAAGGGTCACCAACGACCTGTCCAACTATTCCGACATAAGCGTTACCGCCGACGGGAAGACATTGCTGACGGTGCAGGGTGACTGGACCTCCAATCTCTGGATAGCACCGAACGGAGATTCGGCAAAGGCCCGGCGGATCACCTCCGGCAAGTACGATGGAGGAGTGGGCGTTGCGTGGACGCCCGACGGCCGGATCGTGCACGCCACGCGCGATTGGGACATATACATCGTCAATTCCGATGGATCAAACCCGCAACTGCTCACAAAGGACGAACATAACAACCGATGGCCGGACGTCACCCCCGACGGGCGGTATATCGTTTTCGAGTCATGGCGGGCTAGCCCGGTAGGCGGGTCGATCTGGCGAATCGATATCGACGGAGGCAATCCCACAGCCCTGACGAGTGGAGGCTGGTCCTCCTCGGCGAGCGTGGCACCCGATGGGAACTGGATCGTTTATGAATCGCTCGCCTCGGGGAAACCATCGATCTGGAAAACCACGATCAACGGCGGCGAGGCCGTTATTGTTTCCG
>DATLNN010000092.1:0-4431 GCA_035536695.1 Pyrinomonadaceae bacterium
GCTTGGCGGCGTCCTCGGCAGTATCCAGGTTGTATTCGAGAACAACAAAGAGCATCGAGCCCGGCTGGCTGCGCAGGCTGGTTGTCATACGTCTGATACGTTGGTCTGTGATCGTGGTGAGCGGGCCCAGGAATTGATCGAGCATTCTTGGCTGCGGCGTAGGGGCCCATGAGGTACCCTCTGAAGCGGTCCGCGGGCAGTGCGCCGGCAGACCCATCACCTCGACGGTCACCATAATGCTATTACGATTGCCCGAGGGCCTCTCAAATTCAATCTCGGGCCCGCCCTGGCCGGCGAAGTTGATCCCCGCGGGGTTTGTGGTCCATTTGAACTCCAGATAATACGCCGTGCCCTGCTGGTCGACCCGGGTCGAATACCGCAGCGTTTCGCCGGGACCGATCTGCCCTTTAGGGCCGGAAAGCTGGATCGCCGGACATGGAGCTGGAGCTGGCGGCGGAGTCGGTGGCGGGTTCTGAGGCGAGGGCGTCGGCCTTTGCGCCCACGCCGCGCCGCCCATCAACAAGATCATGCTTAATACAGGTAAAACTTTTCGCATAATTGCAATTTACACCAAGAGCGTCAAGATTTGAAGCGAAAAACCTCTTCAGAATAGTAACCCCACGACGGCCGGACTTAGGACACATACCTTCGGATAGATTGAAATGCGGCTGTAGCCGCCCCACCGCACTAATGAAAAGGCGGGCCCGAATAGACCCGCCGGGCAAAACCAGTTTGTTGCAAAGATCACTGGCGGTCCTTGTCATGCTTTGACGGTGTTTGCGCCGTTGGCCGATAAACGGTCGAGGCTTTCGGGCTCACTTTCCTGTACTCGGTGGGTACGCTGAAGAGCGCCGGGTCGGGCTCCGCTCTGACAAGATTAGCCAGCCTGTAGGTCTGCTCGCCAAAACGCGGATCGCTGTTCTTTGAGTAAACGACGAGCCCAAGTTCCTTTGAGAACCAACGCTCGTATACGATCTCGATCGCCCGGTCGTTGCCGATCGCGCCCGCCGGGATCGTTGTAGTCCGTCGGGTTCCCTCGGCCGAGACGCCCTCGAAATCGCGTGTACCCAGCTCTTCGGTCTGTGTCTCGTATTTACTCGTGCCGCCGCCGACATAGAAACCGGCAACGCCGTTCTCGCCGATCGTTGTGATCGGACCGACGGGAGCGATCGCATGCACTTGCGGCATCGGCATCGGCATGGGCGCCGGCATGGCTTTAAGTTTCTCCTGGAGTTGTTCGATCCTGGCCTGGTCAGCCTGGGTAATGGTGACCGCTCGCTGAGCCATCGCCCGTTCCGCCTCGCCCTTGGCCATACCGCTCGCACGGTTGGCCTGCTCGATCTTTGCCCGGTCGGCGTCCGAAAGCAGAGAGCTTGCGATGGTAACATTTTGGCCCGATTTAAGTTCCATCACCTGCGCGGTCTTGAGCTTTGAATCGAGCAGATACTTTTGCCCGCCGGCCGGGTCGAATATGGACACACCGCCGCTCATCGAATAGGTCGAACCAAGCATGCCGCCCTTGCCGCCCGGTATCTCGCGGCGGACACGCCCCTCGCTGTTGCGATACATCTTGGTTGTCGTAGAACGCACGATCCGGTTTCCGTCGGCAAGCGTCTGTGTGCTCTCGTTGATCTCGTCGGCCGAAAACGGCTGGTTCTTGACCACGGAATTCGGCCTGGCGGCGGCCAACTCGGCTATAACCCTTGCCTTAGCTTCCGGCGCGGTAGCGTCCTGTGCCGATGCGAACGTGGCTGACGATGCGATCATTGATGCTATAAGAAATGTTCCAATCAGAAATTTCATTTTTCGATACTCTCCTTAACTCAAACTACGATACTATTTGACGATCCTTAGGCCCCTCGTAACACCGTCCGAACCGATAAGCAGGTCGGTCTTGACCGTTGCCGCGTCATTCTCGAGCGGCAGGTTGACGCCAAGGGCAAACAGCGCTGACCGGTTCAACTCCACCCTCATGATCCGGCCGCCTGCCGTATCTTCGCCCGTATATGACACCGCGTAAAACTCATCGTCCGGCACCGGCACCGGCTTATTCTGCGGTTTTTTTGCAGCGCGGCGCGGCTGTGGCTTCGGAGAGCGGAATTCTGCTTTTATCGCACGGCCCGCCGAAAGTTCTTCAACTTTTCCTTGAGGAGGATCAGAGACGGGCCGTGCGCTTTCCGGAGGCCCCTCCGGAATTTGATCTTTACTAACAACCTGCACGGCTTCTTCTGAGGTCAAAAGGCCGGCCGTCGCGATCGCGATGATGAGAAAAGCCGGGAATGCGGCCACTTTTAGCGACAACGGGAGTAATGCCGGCAAACTGGCCTTAGGCTCGGCGGCTTCCGACGCGATGCGCTTCCAAACCGAATCGAATAGCTGATCGTTAGACACGATGGCGTCTATTTCAGCATCTGCAAGGTGGCTGCTTTCAAAAAGCTTTTGCCCTAATGCATCGATGGTTCTATTGTCCAGTTTCCTCGTGTTCATCTTCCCACTACCAATGACGGGCCCATTGCCCCGCCGGTTACAAAATGGTTTTCAATGCCTTGCGCATGGCGGCACGTGCCCGCCATGCCTTTACTTTTACATTGGCCCGCGAGCATCCCAGGCTCTCGGCAATATCCGCGAGGCTCATCTCTTCGGCATAAAGCATCTGCAGGATGGCGCGATCTGCCGGCGCTATCCGAGCCAACAGCTTCTCTATCAGGTCGCGGTCGAGGATCTGGTTCTCGGCACGTGAACCGTCCACCGCCGTCAGTTCGAGCAGCGAGTCGGTTTCGGCGTCTGATAGCTCGCACGTCAGCCGCTCGGCCTTTCGCTTTTGACTTCTAAGCGTGTCCAGACAGGCGTTGGTCGTAATGCGTACCAACCAGCTCGAAAACGACCGGTCGTGGTCGCCGCGAAACCTGCCGAGATCTTTAAATGTCTTGGAAAAGGTGATCTGGATCATCTCTTCGATCTCATCGGGCCGCCTGAAGTAACGGCTGGCCACCACCGCGACGAGCCGCTTGTGCCGGTCAAATATCTCCTCAAACGCCCCCGCGTCGCCTGCCATTACGAGGTCGACTAGTTGATTGTCCGTCCTCTCGGCGCGCACGCTGCCGTCGGCCGAATGGTCTTCGACACGCGATATGAGATTTTGTTTCGCCAAGACGCGTGGGTAACTACTGCTCATTAGAAGGTCTTTGTGGCCTGTTGAGAAAATAGACGCCATATATAGGCCTATGGTTACACTGACCAAGCGAAATAAAATACGGACCGGTTATGTCTACGGCCCGGAACCTTAATATGTTCTCCGCGTACCGCCTACCGCCACCGCCACCGCCACCGCCGACGGATAACTGATAACCGATAACTGCCAACTGACCTTGTGCCGTGTCCCGCGTGTCCCGCGTGTCCCGCTGTCCCGTTTGTCCCGAAGAGGTTGGCACAAAAATGCAAGGCGTTGAAAACAATACAGTTACGCTGAAACAACGTTGTTCCCGTATATTTTGGAACCGAATACTCCGGAGTTGTTGTGGCACGAAGTGCACACACTGGTAGTACCATTTGGCGAGATCGTGCGCCTCTGCTCAGCGTCCATATCAGATAACGAAACTCTTTCCAATTATCAAAGATCATGAAACTCGCAAGCATGCGAATTCGGTCGATCTAGCATAACACAAAATGTGCCGAACAGTGCACGTCGTCGTGTTGCTGCAACATCAGCGAATCGCATTTGACTAATAACCTCGCAAAATAATAGAAAGGAGGCAAGATCTTGTTTTATTTCGGACGCGCCCTCCCCCCGATCAGCTGAAAATGAGTGTCACAGAAGGCGCCGAGATTTGGTCCGAATCATACTTGACCGCATTACGAACTCGAATGATCCACATTAAGATCAACCATCCGAAGCTTCTCAAAGTCGGTCTCGCCCTGGTCGGCTGGACGATGTACGGGCTTTTCTTTGCAAGCCAGAATTACATCAGGCAAGTTTCGTCGAACCGGCCGGCGAATTGGTCGAATGATCTGGTGGTTTGGATGACGTGCGGGTCTTCGTGGGCCTTGCTGACGCCGGTAATCCTGTTTTTCGCGAGGCATTTTCCGCCGAACCGGCGAAACTGGCTGAGGACATTGGCGATCCATTTACCTGCGGCGGTGCTTTTTTCGCTGGTCCAGCTCGCGGTCTATACCGGCCTGCGTCTCGTGCTGCATGGGAAATCTCTGACCTATTCGAATCTCGTGGCTGACGAACTGCATTCGGGCGTGCTCGTGTATTTCGCGATCCTCGGCGTGAGCTATGTTGTGACTTACCTGTTCAGTAGTGAGAGCTACGATTCTGACATCGCAACGACAGATGTCTCGGCGAGCTCGAACGGTGCCGGAAACTACGAGAGCGCGATTCACACGACGCCTGGAAACGGTTTTCAAATGGTGCGCGAAAACGGCGCC
>DATLNN010000093.1:0-3679 GCA_035536695.1 Pyrinomonadaceae bacterium
CAGACGAGAATGGAAATGGAGAATGGTAATGGAAAATGCATGCCCAGAATCCCGCCAACCTCTATTTCCGGTTTTTGAAAAAAACGCTGGGACAGTTGGGACAGCTGGGACAGGGGACAGAAGAATTGAAAATGAAGAATGGTAAATGGAAAATGCTCCCAGAGCCCGCCAATTACTGCCAACCGCCAACTGCCGCCGCCAACCGGCCGAACTTGCGTACCTGGCAGCATTGAACCGTGCGGCACAACGATTTATGATGGCGGTGCATCAGTTGTAACGAGATGAACAGGCTTCTGGCGACAATTATTCTTCTGGCTGGCGTCGTGACCGGGCTGGCTCAGCAGCCGCCGATCACGCAGACTGAGTATGTCAAGATGCTCTATGCCCTGGAAAAAACTCCGCGGACCAGGGTGGATATTGTCGACGCATTGAGAAAGCGGGGCATTGATTTTACGGTCACCGATGGTTTGCGATCTCTTACCCGTTCCAAGGGTGCGAACGATGACGATCTGAAACGCGCGCTCGAAGAAGCGGACCGAAGACGCCAAAACCCGGTCGCCGCCCAGCCTGTGTCAAAAGAAGATGCGTCGGGCCTGCTCGTCAATACGACAAAAAATACGCTCGCCGCCGTCGACGAGATGCCGGATTTTGTTGTTAAGCAGCAGATACAACGCTCCTGGGCATTCGCCGGGACGAACAACTATAAAAATCTCGACCGCCTGGTCGTAGCCGTGAGCTATCGCTCGACGGGCGAAGAGAGTTATAAGGTACTGTCGATGAACGGCCTCGTTCGCAACGATGCCGAGGCCCGGCGAAGCTACTCCGACACCGGCGGGACGACCTCGACGGGCGAGTTTGTCTCGATGCTCGCAGTGATATTTAAGCCCGAGAGCCTGACCAAATTTGAGGTAGTCGACTCGGACGTTCTAAACGGCCGTCGGACAGTCATCTTTGATTTCTCGATCGAACGGGCCAAGGCACAGCAGACGCTTACGTATTCGGGTCAGGTCACGGACAACACTGCATGGACCGGCGTCCAGGGCCGGATCTGGATCGATCGCGATGAGGCACGGGTGCTTAGGATCGAGAGCGAGGCGACTGAGATCCCTGCGGGCTTCCCTATACAGTCGGCTCGGCGGACGATCGACTACGACTGGGTTAGGATCGATGGGCAGCGCTATCTGCTGCCCGCCCTTTCGAGTGTACGCCTCGTCACCCGCGAGTCAGTGCGATCTCTTGAGAATGGGCGTTCTACTCAGACGACCAAATCGGTGGAAACTCGGAATGTGATCAGATTTAAGGAATACCAGAAGTACGGTACGGAAGTTAAAATTCTGGATGACGATAATAAGCCGGAGCCTGAGCGAGAGCCGCGCTAAGTAGTCGAGGCTCGAGTTTTTCTTGAGAAGCGTATAACGTGATTGAACTCGTAGATCTCGACAATACGATCAAGCTCGATATCAGGTACGCTACCAAAGACAATTTCATGGGCCGCCCGGTTTACGGCCAAGCGCGGGCGTTTCTCCAACCGGCTGCGGCCGAACGAGCTCGACGGGCGCACCAGAAGCTAGGGGAAAAGGGCCTCGGGATCGTCGTCTACGATGGTTACCGGCCTTGGTCGGTAACCAAGTTGTTTTGGGAGTTTCTGCCTGACGACAAGCGCAAGTTCGTTGCGGACCCGGCGCGCGGGTCGAATCACAATCGCGGCTGCGCTATTGACCTTGGCCTCTTCGAGCTTGCAACCGGACAATCGCTTCCGATGCCGTCCGGCTACGACGAATTCACGAGACGGGCGTCCCCCGATTATACGGGCGGCACAGATGAGGAACGGTCGAACCGCGATATCCTACGGCGAATAATGGAAGCCGAGGGGTTTACCGTGAATGCTGAGGAGTGGTGGCACTTCGATCTTATCGGATCGGAGCGATATCACATTTACGACCTCTCGTTTTCTGAGATCCCCAAACATTAGAGGCTCCGCCGCGTGCCACATGTGCACGACGACGGAGCCCAGATGTTTGACAAGTTGCTTATTCCGTCTTCGGCGCCGCGGCTGCCGCCGGTGCGGCTGCGCGCGGCAAGGGAGCCTCGATCGCGAGGTGAATGCTCACTTCGTCGGCGATCGTCGCGTTGTTGCCGTAGTTTACGTTATAGTCGCGGCGGTTGATCTTGGTGGCGGCGGTGATGCCCATTCTGCCCCCACTCCGTTCAGTCGCCGGCATGAAACCTACAATATTAAAAGGGAAGGTGATCGATTTAGTAATGTCCTTCAACGTGAAATCGCCCGTTACCATCCAGGCGTCGCCTTTCTTTTCCACCTTGGTGCTCTTGAATTTCACATCCGGGTAGGTTTCCACCTCAAAGAAATCCTTTGACCGCAGGTGAGTGTCACGGCCACCGACACCGGTGTCGATACTGGTTGCCTTTGCGGTGAACTCGACGCTCGATTTTGATACGTCCTTGGCGTCGTAATTCACGACTCCGGTAAAATCCCGGAAAAAGCCCGGGATCTCGATCAGTCCATTATGCTTAACCTTAAAGCCAATGACCGAGTGAGCCTTGTCGAAGTTATATGTTCCACTCGCCCCTTCGGCCGAGCCACCGGCAAAGCGGTCGGTAAACGACATTTCCGTCGCCTCGATACCGCCTTGCGATAAGGCAACAAATACAATAAACGCTACAAAAAGTAAGGAAACTTTTCTCATTCTGATCTCTCCCAAGTTAACTGGATTTCAATTGTGTTGGATGCAAGTAGGCGGTCATTTGATAGCCAGCTTCAAATAAAACTTTGCCCTATGCACCCTTTCCGTCGGGCGCTTACGAACAAATACCAGATAGTCGCCACTCCGCGGTGCCGTGAACTTGTAATCAGAGTAGGTGTCATACTCGGTTTCCAGATCAAAGCCGTCGCTCTCGAGGTCGAAGTCAAACAATCGGCCCTTTGGGCTCGACGACACCTTTGACATGATCGATTGCCCTTTCTTTGCCGAAAAGACATATTCCATCTGCTGGTTATTCGACAGCGTTCCGGTCAAAGTCGCGCTCGTTTTTCCAGCGGCAAATGAGATCCGCATGGGCTCTGCTTTGCCGCCCTGCACGCTGACAGCAGAAGCTGCGAGACCGATAATTAGAATGGCTAGAGCCAGCCTGACTTTCACAGATTCGTTGCGCAGATCTTTCGAGCTTTTGATACTATACCGCATTATGAACCGACCGGAAACGCACGAATTTGATCCGTATTACAACACCTATATATCGAAGGTCGACGGCGATGTGATGTCCGTCTTGCAGGATCAGCCGGCTGAACTGCGAGCCATATTCGCCAATATCCCCGAGGAACGTGGCACATTTGCCTATTCGGAAGGGAAGTGGACGATCAAAGAGGTTCTCAGCCACATAATCGATGCCGAGCGTATCTTTGCATACCGAATCCTGCGCATTTCCCGCGGCGATCAAACGCCGATCGAGGGCTTTGAACAGGAAGGTTATATAGAAAACTCGAACGCCAACAATCGCTGTATAGCGGACCTGCTGGAGGAATTCGACCTTCAGCGCCGCTCAAATCTGCTGCTCCTCGACAATATCACCGATGAGGCTTCGCGGCGAATGGGTACCGCGAGCGAAAAGCCGATCTCGGTGCGGGCACTCGCTTATATTTCGGCGGGTCATGTGACTCACC
>DATLNN010000094.1:0-7542 GCA_035536695.1 Pyrinomonadaceae bacterium
CTGGGCGGGGCCGCCAGTATGGCATGATGCGCATCCCAGCTTATTTTCAAACAGATCGCGGCCCTGTTCGACAGGCGTCTGGCCCGACACGTTTCCGCTGAGCCAGTTGTCAAAATCACGCTGCTCCATGACATAGACGTATCCGCCCATGCCTGAATGATTTAGCCCGCAATATTCTGCGCAGAACAAATGATATTTACCGGGCTTTGTCGGCTGAAACCACAAGTATGTATAACGCCCGGGAACCACGTCGACCTTGGTCCGAAATGCAGGAACAAAAAAATCGTGCAGGACGTCCTCGGTTGTCATCGTCAACTTGACGTTACGCCCTACCGGCACATGCAGCTCGTTTATCTCTCGCTGGCCGGTCTCGTGCTGGACCTTCCACATCCACTGTTTGCCGACGACGTAAACCTCCATTGCGTCGTCGGGCGGCGTGAATTGATTAAAGAAGACGATAGCGCCGCCGAGAAAGATCGTCATAGAGACGACGAATGGGATGATCGACCAGACGGTCTCAAGCGCTATCGAACCGTGCATTTCCTCGGGCGACGCATATTTCTCGACTTCGCGATATTTGATACCGAAAAAGAAAACTGCCACCACGATCGGGATCGTGAATGCCACGCTCACCACTATTAAGTAGAAATATAATAGATCCACCTGCCACGCGAACGACGAGGCCTGCTCCGGAAATAATGGCACCCAACTTGAACTCTGCATAAATCAGTGGTCAGTGGCCGGTTGTCAGTGGTCAGACTGTGCCTGACCCGCCTTACCCATTCACCATTGACTATTCACTCTCTACTGCCTTCCTCTTATTACGCCGCCAAAACACAAAACCCATCGCCCCGAGACCGATCAGCGTCAAAACCCCGCCGAGGCGCATGACCCGCAGGATCGCGAGGCCGTACTTTCCAGTCGACGGGTCGTAGTGATAGCAGTACAACAAGAGCTGTTCCGCGGCGTTTCCGATCTTGTTTTGGGCCGATTCCATAATGCCGAACTTGACGTCTTTGGGCGAGTAATCGATCCCGTAGAAGTACTTTGACAATTTGCCGTCCGGCGTCGCTACCATGATCGCCGCAGCATGGGCAAACTGGTTGCTCTTTTCATCCCACTTATAACCGAACCCGGCAGCGGACGTCGCCTGGTCGATCGCATCCTGGGTTCCCGTAAGGAAATGCCAGCCTTTTTCCGTGCCGGGCCGCCCGTAACGCTCCATATATGCTGTTTTCTTATTCCTGACAAGGTCCGGCTTGTCGAACTCACGAGCGTCAAAGCTGATCGCAATGACATCAAACTCTTTCCCCGCGTCGAATGACATGCCCTTTAGCGACCCGGTCAGTCCATTCAGGACCTGGTTGCACAACATCGGGCACTCGTAATAAACGAACGCGACGATCACGGGGCGCTCCGCATTAAAGAAGCTTCCGAGCTTCACGATCTTGCCGTCCTCGTCCTTAAACTCTGTTTCCAACGGAAGTTGGGAGCCAAGCTTCTGTTCGATCCCAACTTTTTTCAGAGCCTCCGGCAGTCCGCTGCCTTCGGAAATTGTCGGGTCATACACCTTTGGCGAATACAGCGGTGAATTATAGTGCTCGTTCTTCTGTGCACGGGCAGTGAAAAGTGAAAAGCTAAACGTGAACAATGAAAGAAACAGAGCAACGTTCAGCCCGCGGGCGGCCGCCTTTCTCATTCTAAAATTCCTGGTTTTTAGTTTTTCACTTTTCACTTTTCACTATCGTCGCGTCTCAGACGCCATACGGCCTCCGCTCGCTTCGGAGAAATATACCTTCGATTCCCTCAACAACTTCTCGGCCTCAGGCCCGCTTTTCGCCTTAACATTCTGGCCCAGAAATCGCTCTTTGGCCTCCTTGATGGGCATCATCGTGACGGCGCCCGTCGTTTTGTCTTTCTGGCCATGCTCGAGCATGTCGTCCCATTGTTTTTTGAGCTCGATGTACTCAGCCTGCGGCGCGGCTAATTCCATATTAACCCGACCCGTGGGCGATTCTACGCCAAACCCCGGGGCCAATTGTAGGCGTGGTTCCGGCGGCAGCTTCTCGTTCTCGGACATCGCCATTGGGTTCCCGGGATCGGCGCTTTCGACCCAATAATCCTTCATAACATTCAACAATGCCCACATCAGTGCGAATGTGATCACGATGAGCAAAAAGAGTCCGATCCCAAAACCGAAGATCCCCTTGAGCTGGATCTCATTCTGCTCGTACGGTATTTTCAGATCAACCGCTCTCTCTGTATGCTTTTTCGAGGCCATATTCCTAAATCCTAATGTCCACGCCCGTGGCCGATCGCTCCTTCAAGATATGGGTCATTCACCGGGACCATCGGGCGTTTGAGCAGCTCGCCAAAGAACCACCACAGCCATATCCCGCCGATCGCGATCGGGGCGACAAAGTCCATCCAGCTGACATAAAACGCCGCTTGCGCCGCACCCGTCGTCACTCGGTGGCTCGGCCCGATGATGTAAAACATATCAATGACGCGCATGACGAGTAAAAAGATAGCAAGAGTCGCGATCCACCTCGCGCGCCGCTTGAAATCCTGCTGGAGCAGGATCAGGAAAGGGAATGCAAAATGGAAAGCGATCAGCGCAACGCCCATGTAGCCCCAGCCGCCCTGCATCCTCAAAATGTAAAACCCAGTTTCCTCAGGGATGTTGCCGGACCATATGATCAAGAATTGCGAGAAATTAAAGTAGGCCCAGACCATAACGAACGCGAGCATAAGCTTGCCGAGGTCGTGAAAATGGCGCTTTCCAAGGATACGATCCATCGGAGCTTTATCGGATAGATACGCCATCAGCGCGACAACAAAGCACAGTGCGCTCAGGGCCCACCCAATAACGAAGAGCAGGCCCCACATGGTAGAGAACCAATGCGGGTCCAGGGTCATCATCCAGTCAACGACGGCAAACGTGATCACAAGAACAAAGATCACCATTACAGGACCCGAAAATCTCGAAGCCCTCTCGAGCACGAGCCGCGAGCCCTCGACCGACGTGGTCTTGTCCTGATCCGCAGACCATTTATTCAGCAGAAGGGCGATGAGGGCCCAGATCGCGAAATAAACAACCGAGCGAGCGATCCATGTCCATGGCAAAAGATACATCCCCCTGGCCTCGATCGCATGATCGGTCGGCGGCATGTGCGTCCACTCGGATATGTTATGCGTATAAACACCAATAGCGAGCGGACTAAACATCAGAAAGACTAGCGGTAGGGTCCGAGACCCAGCCTCAAGTGTCCGCCGAATGACCACGCCCCAGGCCCCGCCGGTCAAATACTGCAGCATTAGCAGCCCTAAACAGCCGACGGCAATACCGGCCCAGAAAATGAAGCCGAGGAGCCAGGACCGCAGCCCCTGCTCGATATTGAAATAAACACCAACCGCCCAGATCATCAGCGCGATTCCGCCGACGCCAAGTGCGAGTGTTCGCAAACGGATGATCTCAGCCGGAGCCTGGTATGTGTCGAGATTCGCCATTTACGGTCTGCTGCCTCCAGCGGCCGTGTTGGCCGGCTTCGGAGCCGCCGCTGTATTTGAGTTTTTCCTCATCGTCTCTTCCGGCATCTGGCCAACCTGAAGTGCCCGAATATATGCCGTGATCGCCCATCTGTCAGCAGGCTGGACCTGGTATGCATAGCTGTTCATCCTGCCCCAGCCATTCGTCATAACATCAAAGAAATGCCCGACAGGAGCATTGCGAAGGCGGTCGTCATGGTAGGTCGGCGGCTGCGGAAATCCGCGGCGGACGACCATGCCGTCGCCTCTTCCTACGGGTCCGTGACAGACGACGCAGTGGATGTTATACCGGTCCTGGCCGCGATCCACCAGTTCTCTTGTGACCGGTATCGGAAATTCGTCTATATCATTCGGGAAACTCGACACCAGGGTGTTCCCTGTTGCGTCCGTCGTCGTCTCAACCGGAGCGGTCAGATCTGGGTTATCGATCTTTCCGGTGTAAAAGGCCTTGTTATCACGAAGTTGCCCTCGCGCCACCGTGCCCTCGACCCGGTCGCGCGAACCACGCTTGTCCGTAAAGAACTCGCTCTTCTTATAAGCCCGATAACGCGGCTGGTCCTGCATGTCATACCGAACGCCGCACGCGGAGGCAAAGTAAAAAGTGAAAAGTAAAAAGGCAAACGTCAGCCACCGCCCGTCTTTGACTCTTGACTTTTTACTTTTGATTTCCGCTTGCCGGCTATTCCTCGACATCAAACACCTCCTGCCCGCCGAGACCGAGCATAAATGCACGGGTCCGGTCGTAGTCGTATTGTGGGTCATCCGATTCGATAATGAGGAAAAATTTCTCACGCGATGCGAGGGCAAACCTCGGCACGTTGAACACGGGGTGGTAGGGCATCGGCAGTTTATTCAAAAACAGCATTCCAAATACAGCAACAAAGGCCGCAAACAGGATCGTAAGTTCATACGCCGGCGGTATAAATGCCGGCAAGCTGAAATGCGGCCGGCCGCCAACAATGATCGGCCAGTCCAAAACGTGAACAAAGTACTGCAGCCCCAAACCCGCGAAGAGCCCCGTAATGCCGCCCGCAAATATCAGGTAGGGCAGGACGCTCCTCTTTATGCCCAACGCCTCGTCGATCTCGTGGAGCGGAAACGGCGAAAACGCGTCGGTCTTTGTATAACCGGCATCGCGCACGGCTCTCGCTGCGTCGACCAGTTCGGTCGCCGAGTCGAATTCAGCCATGATTCCGTGCAGCTTCATAACAGTTGTCGGATGTCGGTTGTCAGTAGCCAGCGAGTTGTCTTCTCTGACAACTGCCAACCGACAACTGACTACTACTTGTTCGGTGGATCGGTCCTATCGTAGGTGTACTCCACCTCTAAAACGCTCTCGTCAAAATCCTGCTGGCGTCCGTGCACATTTGCCTCCGGCAGCAGAGTTCTAACCTCGAAAATAGAAATGATCGGCACAAATCTCACAAACAGAAAGATGAGTGTAAAGAAAAATCCGATCGTGCCCGTAAACATCGAGATATCGAATACCGTGGGACTGTACATAGCCCATGACGACGGCAAGAAATCGCGATGCAGGCTCGTTACAATAATGACAAACCGCTCGAGCCACATGCCGACGCTGACAATGATCGAAATAAGGAACAACCAAAACTCGCTCTCCCGGAACCGCTTGAACCAGAGCAGTTGTATGGACAGGCCGTTGCAGAAGAGCAGCAGCCAGTAAGACCACCAATACGGCCCCTCCCAGATGCGGTTTTTGACCATGAACACTTCATATTGCGACGCGCTGTACCATCCGAAAAAACCCTCCATCGCATAGCCGTAAACGACGATCAGCCCTGTTGCGAGCATGACCTTCGCCATGTAGATGAGGTGCTGGTGCGTGATGAAATCCTGCATCCGGTACCAGTGCCGGAGCGGGATGCAAAGGATCAGCACCATCGCAAAGCCCGCGAAAACGGCCCCCGCGACAAAATACGGCGGAAAGATGGTGGCGTGCCAGCCCGGCACTTGCGACACCGAGAAGTCGAAAGACACGATCGAGTGGACCGACAAAACGAGCGGCGTCGAAAGGCCGGCCAGGATCAGGTACGCGATCTCATACCGGTGCCAGTGCCGCGCGCTGCCGCGCCAACCCCAGGAGAGGATCGCATAGACGAACTTGAAGAATTTGTTCTTTGCCCGGTCACGTAGCGTCGCAAGATCGGGAATAAGTCCGACATACCAGAACAGCAGCGAAACAGTAGCGTATGTCGAGACCGCGAAAACGTCCCAGATGAGGGGGCTACGGAAGTTCGGCCAGATCCCCATCGTGTTCGGATAAGGAAACAGCCAATACGCCGCCAGCCACGGACGACCCGTGTGCAGCAGGGGGAACATCGCGGCGCAGGCAACCGCAAAGAGCGTCATCGCCTCGGCAAACCGGTTGATCGAGGTGCGCCACTTCTGATTCAACAGCAGCAGGATGGCCGAGATCAGTGTTCCTGCGTGGCCGATACCGATCCACCAAACAAAGTTGATAATATCGAATGCCCACCCGACCGGCTGGTTGTTTCCCCAAATACCGATGCCGTTCGCTAACAGCCAAACGGTCGTAAACAGCAGCAGCTGGGCGATCATGAAAGCTATCGCGAACCCTATGAACCAGTGAAACGGCGTCCGTTTTTTCAGCGTGACGTCGCTGATCTTGTCAGTGACGCTAGCGAAAGTATGGTCACCCTCGACCATCGCAGGGTGAAGTCTTTGCTGAAGTTTTTTGTCTTCGTGCACCTTCATTGCTTAATGGGCTGCGTCGCTCCCCGTAGGCTTCGAGTCGGGCCGCTGGCCGTGATCGTCCTTCTTAGCCTGCGGCTTATAGTCCGGCATTTCACGATTCTGATTCTTGAGACCCGCCAAATAGGTGGTCCGCGGCTGCGTGTTCAGTTCATTGAGCAGCTTGTAATCGCGGTGGTCCTTTTTGGATTTGACGAGCTGGCTTTCTTTGTCGTGCAGATCACCAAAAATAATGGCGTCGGTCGGACATGCCTGCTGACAGGCGGTCAGCACCTCGCCGTCCTGCACACGGCGCCCATCTTTTTCGGCCTCGATACGGGCCGCGGAGATGCGTTGTGTGCAATACGTGCACTTTTCCATCACGCCGCGACTGCGGACCGTAACCTCTGGATTACGCATCAACTTGTACTGCGGCGTATTCCAATCCTGATAAAGGAGGAAGTTGAACCGGCGTACCTTGTAAGGGCAGTTGTTCGAGCAATAACGTGTGCCGACACAGCGGTTATACACCATGTCGTTCAGCCCCTCGGCGCTGTGTACGGTCGCGTGCACGGGGCAGACCACTTCGCAGGGGGCCTGCTCGCATTGCTGGCACAGGACGGGCTGAAAATGAAGCCCATCAGGATGATTCACATCCGCGCCCCCATAGTATGCATCGATCCGGAGCCAGTGCATCTCGCGGCTTCGTTCCACCTGTTCTTTACCCACTACCGGTATATTATTCTCCGACTGGCAGGCGACCACACAAGCGTTGCAGCCGACGCACGAGTTAAGGTCGATCGTCATGCCCCACTTGTAATTCTGGTCGTACACGGCCTGGTGCTGCTCGTACGGATACATCGACTTCGGGTACTCATCGTGCTGATGGCCCATGTCAGGGTGCTTTTGAAATTCCTCCAGGTCCCACATCCGAAGGATGTCGCGGCCCTCCATATTGAAATGGATCTGTGTCGAAGCGATCTGCGTCGTCGCCCCCGTTTTCGCGATCTCGCCGAACCCCTGGTCCATTGCGTCCGAACGCCTCACGTCAAACGCACTGTATCCCAGTCCAGTACCTATCTTTCCCGCCCTTGTCCGGCCGTAACCCATATAAAGTGTTACAACGTCGTCGGGCTGGCCCGGCTGTATCCACATAGGTACCGGTTTCTGGATATCCGCGCCCTGGTACTTCACCGTGACGAGATCGGAAGTCATATTGCCGCCGCGGGTATTGATAAAGCTCGAGCCTCGCACGCCGCCCGATATCTCATCCGGGTCGTT
>DATLNN010000095.1:0-5015 GCA_035536695.1 Pyrinomonadaceae bacterium
ACTTGGGAAAAGCTGCGCGGCCTGGCCCGCTCAAGCCGCTCAACCATTTCATTCGAAAGACCCCCGATCAGATTGAACTGAAAGCCGTCCGGCACTCGGAGAGTATCATGATGATTCACTCGGTCGGTGGCCGCCTTTTGCTTCTCGATATATCCGCTATACAGCGAGTCGGCAAGCGCGGTCTCGAGGTCGCTCTGGCGCGCGTCCGATCTGAGCTCGGACGGCAAGAGGCGATGTATCAGCTCGGCCTTTACACCTTGTCGCATCGCGAGCTGCGATAGCGTTATCGAATCTCCCAGGTCAGCTCCGACGATGTGCGATATACTTGCGTATTCAACATCCGAACGCTTGAACCGCGTGTTATCCAATGCATTGCGGACAGCGGCGATCCGATCGCGTTTCGAATTAAACCTGTCCCAATCAGCATCACCTACGAGACCGATCTCACGGCCCTTGGGTGACAGCCTCTCGTCCGCGTTGTCGTGTCGCAATGTTAAACGAGCTTCTGCTCTGGAGGTAAACAGCCTATAAGGTTCGTCCACGCCGTGGCGGATCAAGTCGTCTGCGAGGACGCCAATATAGGCCTCATCTCGCTGTAAAATAAGGAGTTTACGGCCTTGTGTCGAGGCTGCCGCGTTGATGCCGGCCATCAGTCCTTGGCAGGCCGCCTCCTCATAACCAGTGGTTCCGTTTATCTGCCCCGCGAGAAAAAGGCCGCTTACGCGGGTCGATTCCATCGTCGGGCGCATCTCACGCGGGTCGACGAAGTCGTATTCAATGGCGTAACCGGGCCGTATGATCTGGACGTTCTCAAAGCCTTCGATCATTCTTAGCAGTTCTAGCTGCAGGGCCGACGGGAGCGACGTTGAGAAGCCGTTTAGGTACACTTCATTCGTATTATGCCCTTCAGGCTCCAGAAATAGCTGATGCCGGTCCTTGTCGGCGAACTTTACGACCTTGTCCTCGATCGAAGGGCAATAGCGCGGTCCGACGCCCGTGATCTTGCCCGAATACAAGGGCGACTGGTGGAGGTTGTCGCGTATCGTCTGATGCAGCCGTTCGCTTGTATAGCCAATAAAACACTGTATCTGATCCTGTTCGATCTTCTCAGTCGCGAACGAGAACGCGACGGGCTTTTCATCCGGCGGCTGCGGTTCGAATGCGTCCCAATCAATGGTGCGTCCGTCCAGCCTTGGCGGCGTACCAGTCTTTAGGCGCCCGACAGGAAATCCGTGAGCTTTCAACGACTCGGCGAGTGCGATCGAAGCCGGTTCACCGGCCCGGCCGGCAGAGAAGGTCTCGCGGCCGGCATGTATTATACCGTTCAGGAACGTGCCGGTGGCAACGACCACGGCCTTCGCCCCGAATCGCCGCGAGTCGCGCATCGCGACGCCGATAACTATATTGTTATCAACAATTAGATCAACCACTTCACCTTGGCGTAAATGCAGATTTGGCGTTGCCTCGAGCACCCGCCGCATCTCAGTCCGATAGAGCGCCCGATCAGCCTGTGCCCGAGGCGAGCGAACTGCAGGGCCGCGCGACCGATTGAGCAGGCGAAACTGTATGCCTGTACGGTCGATAACGCGGCCCATGATACCGCCGAGCGCGTCTATCTCTCTGACAACGTGGCCTTTAGCGATCCCGCCCACCGCCGGATTGCACGACATCTGCCCTATTAGGTCGAGGTTGATCGTGACCAGCGCGGTTTCAGCTCCAAGCCGCGCAGAGGCAGAGGCCGCTTCGCACCCCGCGTGCCCGGCCCCGATCACAATTACATCAAAACTTTCGTCAAACATTTCAATTATCGATACCGATCAAAGGTATGATGTTGCGTTTATTCCTGCGGTAAATCCTGAAATCCGTATCAAAGGTAAACACCGGCGCGTCGAATATCTCGCTCATTCTAACCAAACACGCGTCTGCAAACGACATCGGTACATCTCGGTATTTGAACATCATCAACTGTAAAAAACCGATATCCGGACCGGCATTGTATTCGATCTTGATCGCACCGCCAGAGGCTAGCTCAAGCACCCTGTCCGGCCCATTCTTTGCTCCCTTAAGCAAATGGCATGACTCGCTTACCGCTGACTCACAGGTAAGTAGCGGTTTGGCCAGTTCACGAAATAATCGATTCGCATCGGCGTGCCATTGATCCAGTTCATCGATTGAGGCTACGATCGCCGCCGCGTCCACGATGATCGAGCCTCTAGCGACCATAGTCGGCCATCCATTTCTTGTTTGTTGATCGGTCGGGCCCTAACGAAACAGACCCCAAGATCCTATCAAGAATCGTATCCCATTCTTCTTGAGTTCTTTCCTCCGGCGGCTTATTCACGGCCGCCTTGTGAGCAGCTCCAAGCTTACCGCGTGATGCTCCTTGACTTGCGCCGAAACCCGCACGATCTGCGGCCGGCTTACCGTTTTTTCGGCCATTCACTTTCTTCAGATCTGCTTCTTTGATCGCAAAGCTGTTCCCAACTTTCTCAGCCGGCAACCTCCCGGCGGCGATCAGCGCCTGGACCCGCCGCATACTAATACCAAGCCGTATGGCCGCCTCTTTTGTTCCGATCAAACTATTCATACAGACGAATAGTAACAAAGCGCAAACTATTCGTCAAGGCGAATAGTTTTGCTTATACCTATTCCAGCTCTGAGCGCCCCTCAGCGAGGAACGAATACGGCTATATGCGATGGCTGTTTGGCCGAGCGATAGATCCGTTGTGTTGCCGATTTGAAATCGCTGGGCTGTGCCTTAAATATATTAGGCACAAAGGTTTGCGGGTTCCGGTCGTAGAGCGGAAACCACGAGCTTTGGATCTGGACCATGATGCGATGACCCTTTTTGAATGTGTAGTTCGCACCCCGCAGGTCGATCTCATATTCCTCGACCTTGTTCGGCTTTATCGCCTCGGCTTTTTCAAAGCTCTTACGGTACCTGCCACGAAATATCTCGTCCGAAACCATCAGTTGATAACCCGCCATATTGGCCGGCTGAGCGTCGGGCGGATAGACATCGATGAGCTTGACTACCCAGTCACTGTCCGAGCCGCTCGTCGAGGCATAGATTTTGGCGATCACATCCCCCGTGATCGTGACATCGTCCGCGAGCGCATCGGTCTGCCATGACAGTACATCCTTGCGGTCCGCCAGGAACCGCTGGTCGTCAACCAGCCATGTACCCCACGTCGATCCCTGAGTGTATGTCTGCTTTATGGGCGTTCTCCGGTAGGGCACCGGGTTTGTTGGATCGGAAACGTAGGTATCGAAGGCTTCGCCGTTCCCGTTCGGCTTATCGAACGAGAGTTTGCCACCCGCGTGCAGGTACAGTTCACGCTTTTGTGTGTTCTTGGGCGCCCAGGCGTCATAGGTCATCCATCTATTAGAACCGGACTGAAAAACGGTTGCCTCGGACGGCGTAAAGTTTCCCGTGTCTTTCAATAACTTAGCAAAAAATGGGGCCTGAATTTCGCGTCGATAGTAGTTGCCGGTATCGCTGCCAAAATCGATGGCTCCGAGCCGCCGAGCGCGACCGCCCCAGCCGCCGTGGTTCCACGGGCCCATGACGAGAAACACCTGGTTGTCCTTGTCGGTTTTCTCGAGCGTCTTGTACATCGCCAACGGCCCGTAGAGATCTTCCTGGTCCCACCAGCCGCCGACTATGAGCGTGGGCACACTTGTGTCCTTTAGATAAAGATTGGTGGCCCGTGCCTGCCAATACTCGTCCCATGACGGGTGTTCGAGAAATGCCTTCCAGGAATGCGATTTTTTCGCGAGGTCGGGCGCCAGCGTCTGCAATTTCCCTAGGGGCAAATACCACTGATACATGTCCGGGTTGTCAAACTCGACATCACCTCCTTTCTTGGCGCTCTCGAGCGGGATGGCCCACTCATGCGCGTAGGTCTGGCGAAATGCTCCGTGGTGCATAAAGTCGTCACCCATCCATAGGTCCGTAACCGGCGCCTGGGGCGAGGACGCCTTTAATGCAGGATGTGGGTCGATGAGCGCGACGGCAGCCAACCAGCCAGGATAACTGACACCGGCAATTCCGACGCGGCCATTATTTCGCGGGACATTCTTTATTAGATACTCGATCGTGTCGTATGTGTCCGTGCTCTCGTCCACCGACTTCGGGTCCCGTTTATCACGCGGTAGTCGCAGCATCTCGAACACGCCCTCAGAATCCTCGCGGCCGCGAATGTCCTGGAAAACAAAAATATAACCGTCTTTTACAAACTCGGACTTTGAACTATTCAGCCGGGGCGAGCTCCAGCCAGCGACACCGTACGGAGTCCGTTCCATGTAAATCGGCAAGTTTTCGCTTTGGACTTCGGGCGTCAAGATTACGGTGAAAAGCCGAACACCGTCTCGCATGGGAATCATCGCTTCGGTCCGTTTGAATATGACCCTCGTATCCGGAGCCGGCGTATCCGCTATCTTTTTAAGGTCGAAGATTGCGCCTTGATTAAACTTTGCACCCGTCACGCGTCCTGATCCGTCACGAACAAATTCAACATGCCCACGTTCGCCCGGAGTGAGAAAAAACTTAGTCGGCGTCTGAGGTAGGATTTCTATCTTGTCCTGATTTGTCAGGCGAACATAGAATTTCTCGCCCTCGCGGAAGAATGAAAAGACCAGTCCGCCAAGATTTACCGCATCCTCATATTGACCTGCAAACGGGTCGAACGAAGCGCCGTCGATCTTGATAGCAACCGGCGTCGGCTGCGGGGTCGGCGATTGTGCGGCAGCACCGAGGCTCCACAGCGCAACAAGGACAAGTGTCAGGGCGGAAAATCGTCTGTTCATCATAATTCTTTTTACGGACTCCTAGAACCGAATGTTTACGCTATATTGTAAGATGCCAGGCCATTGACTTCTAAATCGTGTTGTTGTCGTGTCTAAATCTAACCTGAATAGGACCCCGCGAACTGTGAGTGTACCTAGTTACGAAAACCCTGATGCAGGACTGGCTTGGGCACGGACGTTAGTGCTGTCGGCGAGGCGGATTTTTG
>DATLNN010000096.1:0-2102 GCA_035536695.1 Pyrinomonadaceae bacterium
CATGAACGATGCCGAGCGGAAAGAGTGGGCCTCACTGTTGGATGCAACACGCATCTACGATCCGCAAATTCGCCAGGTCATAAATCTGCCCGAAAACTATCTCGGAGTCGCAGCTCGAATAGCGGCTTATGCGTATGAGGTCGGTGTCTTGAAGGACCGCGCATGTCTCGAGTCGCTCATCGAGCGAGCCGCGGTCCAGTTTACCGATGGCGCTTTGTACGCCGACGACGACCTGCCGAACGGGCGATACGACCGGTACTCAAATGAATACATTCGCTTTTGCTGGAAGGCTGCCGAGGTCGTAGGCCGCAAAGACATTTTGGAAAAGTTGAAGCCCTCGATGAAGGTGCAGATGAAGCTGTGGTGGGACCTGGTGTCTGACGAGGGCTACGGTTACAACTGGGGTCGCAGCCAGGGGCTCGTGAGCTATCTCGACACGCTTGAGATAGCGGCTTTTCTGAGCGAAAATCCGGAATTTCGTCCGGCCCCCCTTCCCGATATTGCAAGCCTGTACAATCTCGCCTGGCGCTGGATACGCGGTGGTTATATCGACGACCGGCATACTTTCAACCTTTTTGCCTATGGACGCGGAAACTACGCGTATATCAGCCTCCAACGCGAATTTCAGCAGATAGCCACGAGCTTCGCAAAGATCATCGTCGCGCACGATAGTTTTATGAGGACGCTCGAGAGCGAAGGCGTTACTGAAATTCCGGCACAGCCCAGGCTGGAAAATGTGGCGAGATTTGAATTTTTCAGCAAGTCGACCGATCGGCCCGAGGGCGTCTGGCTGGTTAGGCAGGGAAACATAAGGTTTGCCCTTCCAATAACTGTCGGCCCGAGGCCGGGCATATCGGATTATCTGGCGGCACCATTCGGACTTACTGGTTTCGGGAACCCGGTAGAGCAGATATACCCATCGCTTGTCCCGTTTATCGAGCTGGAATATGGGAAATCCTATGTCGCATCCGAAGGCTCGTCAATGATCGAACCCTCGGCCGACGGACAATCGCTCAGGGTGATCTGGAAAAAGTGGGGCCGGCTCGGTTCCAGATCGGGCGAAAGGTTCGATATCGGGATCACATGTGATGTGAATTGGCGGATCGTTGGTGACAAATTGGAACGGACCGAGACTCTCACCGCGAACCGGGACCTAAAAATAAATAGCTGGTGGGTCGCCGTCCCAACGGCTGCCGAGCGCTCTTTTGTCGAACTTCCGGGCGGTAAACGCACCGACGTATTTGAGGGTCGAGAGGGTACTCTAAAGGTCACTGCAAGCGCCGATTGGCCGATCGTGACATCGATCAGGGCAACAGGTGACGGCAAGCTGAGTAAAGGCGTGCTTGGAGCGCTACCAATTCATTTGGTCTACGAGGCGAAAAACATAGAGTTGAAGAAGAACCAGAGATCGGCGTGGAAGATCACTCTCGAAGTCTCTAAAAGGAAAGGGCCGGGCGAGAAACAATTATGATTGGTGAAGCAGAAAAAATAGAAGCATTGGTCACCGACTGGGACACTATTCCGGTCGAATACATCTCAGAGGGCATCGACCGGCAGATGATCGTCGGCCAGAACATAATGATATGCAGGCTCAGGTTTGACCCGTACGTCGTCACACCGGCCCATCGTCACCCGCACGAACAGATGACCCTAGTGATGAAGGGCAAGGTTACATTTACACTTGAGGACGAAAAAAAGGTCGTTTCCGCGGGCGACATTCTGCATTTTCCATCAAATCATTGGCACGGGGCGACGATGCTGGATGAAGAGGTTGTGTTGATCGACATTTTCTCACCGATCCGCGAAGACTTTTTGACGGCATAACGATTTAATGGCGAATTTTCCATCTCATTTGAAGTGGTTGGTAATAGCGGCGACATTTGCCGCTCACGGAGCGGTGGCGGCACAGAAAGGCGACCAACCCCGCGTCTTTTTGCTCGACGTGGATCACGGCGGCTGGAACAAGAAATTGTCTGACCCTGCGCTCCGGCCTGCGATCGACAAGATCGCCCGCGAAGCCCGGGGAGCGCTAAAAGTTGAGATTACGTCGATCGTTTCGAAACAGACAAACCCGCCGAGCGGTGATAAACACGACTACATTA
>DATLNN010000097.1:0-7316 GCA_035536695.1 Pyrinomonadaceae bacterium
CGGCGCAAACGACTCCAGGATGTGGCTGAGGTCCCGGCCACCTTAGTGTTTTACGAGTCTGTCCGGCGTCTCGTGAGATCGCTGGATGACTGCCTTGAGATTCTTGGCGATCGGCGGGCCGCTGTGGGTCGGGAGTTGACAAAGCTGCACGAGGAGATAGTGCGGGGCCGAATCTCAGAGATCTCGACCCAGCTTGCCGACGTGGACATCCGCGGCGAGATCGTCATCGTGATCGGTCAGTCCGACGTCGCGGTAAAGAGAAATACCGCGGAGATGTCCGTTTCCGGTCGTGTTGCGGAGCTCGAAATGTCGGGCGTCGATCACAAGACGGCGCTCAAGACGGCCGCTAAAGACTTTGGACTGGCCAAATCTGAGGCTTACCGCAGACTGCTCGAGGAAAAGAATTTATCCCGAAATGCAACCTGATCGCGGTAACTGCATCCCACGCTCGGCCGGGCCTGGACGTAACGGGTGACTGCTCGGGCGACGCCTTTGCCGTTGTGATACCAAAATCATTGATCACATCGCGCCTGGCTGTGCCCGGAAAATACCTGTTTATGACGCTTTGGGCAAAATCTGCGCAGTTGCGGTTAAATTTATTAAATTCATTGACATTTGGCAGGCTGTTGAACTCATTCAGAAACTGCCTGTCTTCCTCGATCGTCGTCCGGATATTAAAACTATAGACGTCCTGGTTGAACGCCGAGGTCAGCATCGCTCGCCATTGTCCGACCGGCATCGCACCATCCTCGCCGCCCCGCGTATGAGCGAGGCAAGATGGTTACGACGGTATTGCTCGCGCAGAAAGTTACGGGTCTTGCCGTTTGCGTATAGAGGAATTTCCCGTTCGTTCTCGACGCCGTGCAGAAACGGCAGAAGCGGAACGGCCATCCATTCGTTGGGCACACCATAGCCAAATGAGGGATAATTGCTGATCACTATGCCCTGCTCTTCGGCCTCACACATCCTGAGCCGGGCCAGGGCCTTGCGGCGTCTGATTCATTGCGCTGATCAGATGGGCCCGCACCCGGTCGATGTTCTTGATCAATGCCGGTTCGGACTTCAACGCGCCGATGTAACGTAGGATCTCCTTCTGACGCGAAGGAGATAGCTTTTGCCATTCTGCCCTTGCCAGCGGGTCACCGGCGAGCATATCGGCGAGTATCGTCGGAACCGGGACCTTACGCGGCCGTCGGTCGTGGGCGATCGTTATATTGGCGATATCACCGACGGTGAGGCCGGACGCCTTCAGCATTCCGGCATTAATATAAAGCCTCCAGGCGCCCCGAAACTTGACCAGCGTTTGGACGTATTCGGCACCGCGAAGGGTACCGCAAACGGGAATCGGCCCTTTGTCTCGGCCAGCCTGCTCGAAAAGTGGCCGCATAACGTCGTCCGGCGGGTCAACGACCGGATTTATTCCTAGTTTATAGATTGCGGCTGAAAACGAAAACACTACCGAATCTCCGGATATTGATGGCAGCGGCAAACCTTGGGCCAGTATTGTCATCTTAACTTAATTATTCTCGCATGAGAGGCTTTTTTGATCATGGTGATCGCCCACTTACTGGCCAAATACTTTCTTGTCGCTGCACTATCTATCGTGGCAGTCGATTATGTATCTGCGCAGATCATTATAGTTCCAGCCACCGGAAGGCTCTTCACCGTAAATGACACTTCTGACAGCTCGGACGCGGTTCCCGGCGATCTTTCTTGTGCGGATGCCGATGGCCGATGTACGCTGCGTGCGGCCATTCAGGAAGTGAACGCAGCGCCTGAGGTCCGGCGCGATGTGATCAATTTCGTGCTCCCGCAGCAAGCGGTAATAGATCTTACACAGGGTGAGCTTTCGGTCACCGCACGTTTCGTGACGGTCGTCGGGCCCGGAGCCCGGCGGCTTACTATCCGCCGAAGTTCCGCGGCCTCCAATTTTCGAATTTTCAACCTTGCCGGGGGTCAAAATCTTTATGTGATCCGCGGGCTGACCATTGCCAATGGCAGCGGCGGCAGCGAGCCAGGCGGAGGTGCTATCCGGGTCGGGTCCGGAGCAAACCTCACTCTTACCGAGGCCACGGTCACAGGCAACGGTGCTGCGAATGGCGGCGGGATCTTTAACGAAGGCACGATGGAGATCACGCGTTCGGTCTTTGCCGGCAACTCGGCGGCGGGCCAAGGCAGCGGCATATTTTTTGGCCAGGGCGGCGCGATCTTCAACGCGCCGGGCTCACACGTTCGGATCTCGAATACGACCATTACCAGCAACTCGGGCGTCGTAGGCGGTGCGATCTATAACCACGGGACATTAACTCTGGCGAACGACACTGTCTCGCACAACTCGACGAGTGCGTCGGCGGCCGCCATTCATAACACACCATCGGGAACGGTAAATCCCATCAACACCATCATCGCAGCAAACGGATCGGCGACGATAACCGCACTTTCCGGTTCTTTCACTTCGTTTGGCAATAACCTCGTAACAGACGCTCGAAACAGCTCTGGTTTTGTTAACGGCGTGATGAATGACAAAGTTAGCAATAATGACGCGATAGACGCCGGGCTCGGACCGCTGGCGGACAACGGTGGGCCGACCGACACTCGCGCGCTGCTGACAGGCAGCCCGGCGATCGATGCGGGCAACGGCTGTGTCTTTAATGGCCAGTGCAATCTGCCGCAAACCTCTCCTCCGGGAGCACCTCTTCGCCTGATGTCGGACCAGCGCCGCGAGTTTCTTCGGCAGGGGTTATCCTTCGGCGGCTCTGGATCGGCCGTTGATATTGGGGCCTTTGAGGCCGGGGCACCGATGTTCGCCTCGAGCGCCAGCTTCGGCAACTTTGGCTTCCCCCGGCCGGGACGGCTCGTCGGCACCGCCGTGTTCATAAGTGCCGCGACGGGAGAAAAATCTTACCGGCCGATAAATCCTTTTGGCGCCTTCAAATTTCAAACCGCCGAGGGCGATGGAATTTACGTCCTCGATTACAACACCAAACGCATCCCGAAGCCGGCCCCGCAAGTCATTGATCTACGGCTGTTCTAGCGTCGGCGGCCAAAGCTATTACGGCGAATTTTGAAACCGTGGTACAGGAATATCACCGTTCTGCCCAAGTTGGACGGAACGCACGCCGTTATCGCTGCTCCTTAGAATCCACCATGTCCCGGTCGATGGCCGCCAGATCGCGAAAATCGTTCTTTGATGAAGTGCCAGCCGTTTCCACTACCGGCAGCGGTGAGTTGAAGTAAGGATCGACGACGATGGTCAGGAAATCGATTTCGAGCTGAGCTACGAAGACCTGGAGGGCGCGACAACGAGTGCGGCCCACATTCATCTTGGACAAGAGGACGTGAATGGCGGCGTTATCGCTTTCTTGTGCGGTGACTCGAGACCGCCGTGTACGGCAGACTCCGGTACATTTTCTGGAACAATACGTCCGGCCGACGTTGTAGGCCCGGCCGGCCAGGGCATCGCCGCGGGCGAATGGGCAGAAGTGGCCCGGGCGATCCGCGCCGGCAAAGTCTATGTGCATGTTCACACGAACAAGCACCCCGGCGGCGAGATCCGCGGCCAGTTAGGCTCGCGCGGCAGGGGAAGAGATTAGTCGACAGCCGCGACCTGTGTTTTTTGGTGGCTTCCGTAGACTCTGTAGCGTGTACAGACGTGCCATGGGAGCCACCGAATTTCGTGTCGCCGGCGTTACCGGAATACGGCAGTTTGATATCGGAAATGCAAAGAAAGAGTGGTGGAGGCGGCGGGAATCGAACGCGCATCCAAAGGTTTCGACCCTGAAACATAAAGATCCGATCTAACGGAACCAAGAAGCTGCCTGAAGACATGATCTCAGACAGCCTCTCGCGGCGATCAATGCTAGATTAAGCCATTTCGTCGTCCGGTCGGAGTTTCTACTTGAGTCGATGCGCCTCATGGTTCACGACCGAAAGTGTCGTGGCGATGAAGTAGAAGTCTTCTCCGGCATCGGCCACCACCAGGTCGAAGGTCAGTTGGAACGGCGGTGTCGGAATATTCACCGTCATTGTGCCTTTACAGTTCTCTCCCACCGAATACGTTCCATTATCGATGTTTCGAGATATCTGGCCATTTCGAGACACGGTGATGTCATTGATAAGACTGCCCTGGCCGTCCAGGGTCATGAGGCTTACATTTGCGAAGGGAACCATCGGAGTTCCCGGCGGGCCACTGGGGACCCATCCTTCACCTCGAACGGCATATCGACCTCTTAGCGTTCTATTAGAACATCTGAAACCCGCGGACTGTTCGGATTCTTCCGATACCACTTGGGCCTGCACAGCCTTAATAAGGCCAGGCTGACTGAATACGTATAACAGCGCACCCGCCATCAGGCTGAGTAAAGCAAGACCCGAAATGGATCGAATTGTTGATTTTGCGATGATCATATTTGTCTCCTTTCTTTTGACTTTGAGTTGAGAATCACTCGCGAAATTCTCATGGTGGACTATAATCATCCGTTAGCCCTTTGTAATGATGGATTTCTGCCGGGAGCGTGACTTTTTACAGTCTTTTCCGCTGCGGCAAGGAGTTTTGAGAAATCAATGTCGGACATAGGACGTTCAGATGCCGGCTTTTATGAATTTGGCGATTTTCGGATAGACCGTGCGAATTTCGGGCTGTACAAGGGGGACGCGCAGAGATCGCTGCCGCCGCGAGCCTTTGATCTGCTGGTTTACCTTATCGAAAATCGCGACCGCGTTGTAGAAAAGCAGGAACTGTTCGAACAGGTCTGGCAGGAGAGTTTTGTTACGGACAATGCTCTCACTCGCGCAATAAAAGAAATTAGGCACGAATTGGACGACGATGCCCGTTCCCCGCGATTTATTCAGACTGTTCACAAGCGAGGATATCGATTTGTCGGCGAAGTAACGGATCGGTTGCCGCAAACGTTGCAGGGCCAGCCGGGCATTCCCGAGGTCGTCGAAGAACCCGCCGAGTACGTGCCGACGGATGATAATGCGGCGCATCAATATCAGAAGGTTAAATGGGCCGTTGGACTAGTCGTTTTGGTACTGCTCGTTTCGACTGCTGTCCTATTTTATTTCAGAAGTGAGAAACAGGCGCGGTCGCTTGTCGTTTTGCCACTGGAGAATTCGAGCGGCGACGCTAGTGCCGAGTATATGAGCGACGGCATTACGGAAAGCCTCATTAACAGCTTGTCGCGATTGCCTCAATTAAAGGTAATACCCCGGACCACTGCCTTCCGCTATAAACGAAAAGAGGTCGACGCTCAGCAGATAGGGCGTGAGTTGGGTGTTGACGTCGTTGTTACCGGTCGGGTCACTCAGCAAGGCGACAGTTTCATAGTTCAAACCGAACTTACCGATACCGAGGACGGCTCGCAATTCTGGGGCGACAGGTTTAGCCGAAAGCTCTCGGACATATTTTTGCTTCAGGAAGAGATCGCAAAAGTCATTTCCCAGAAACTCCAGATCAGACTTTCCGGCGAAGAAGAGAGACGCCTGACAAAACGATATACAGAAAACGCGAAGGCGTACGAGTTATATCTTAGAGGCCGCTATAGCCTCGCCAAGCTGACCCCACCGGAAGTGCAGGCGAGCATCCTCTATTTCCAGCAAGCGATCGACGCTGACCCTACCTATGCCTTGGCTTACGTTGGTCTTGCTGACGCCTATAGCGCCCTCGCACTCTCGGTTGATATGCCCGCGACCGAGTTTTATCCGAAAGCAAAAACTGCAGCCCAAAAGGCTCTCGGCATCGATGAGGAGCTCGCCGAAGCCCATACTGCGCTCGGTTTTGCAATGCAGTTTTATGACTGGGATTTCAAAGCGGCCGAGAATCAGCATAAACGGGCGCTTGAGCTCAATCCTAACAGCGCTGACGCCCATTTCGCTCATGCAAGCCTATTCGCGCTCATTGGAAGGCTGGATGACGCCCTTGCGGAAGTTGGGCGAGCAAGAGAACTCGACCCTCTCAGTTTGCGCATTAACGCGCTCGAAGGACGGTTTCTGGTTCTGGCTGGCCGACCCGACGAAGGATTAGCGAGATTACAGGCCACCATCGAACTGGAACCGAACTATTTTCTCGCCCATTTATTTGCTTCAAATGCCTATCTCGAAAAAGGGATGTACGGCGAGGCCGTCGCAGAAGCAACAAAGGCCAGAGACCTATCGGGAGGTAATGCAGAGGCCATTGCCTGGATGGGTTATTCATTGGCTGCATCGGGCAGGCGCGACGAGGCGAAGGCGGTATTAGACGAATTACGGAAACGCTCGACAGAGCGCTATGTTCCTCCTTATAACTTCGCCATTCTTCATTTCGGTTTAGGCGAGCGTGAAGAGACTCTTAGATGGCTGGAGCAAGGAATTGCTGAGCGAGATCCGAAAATGCTGTTCCTAAAGACCGGCACTCAATGGAAAGATCTGCGCGATGATCCTCGCTTCATCGCGTTACTCGCGCGGATTAACATACGAGATCAGTAGTGCCAAAATTGAAGTTGGTGGAGGCGGCGGGAATCGAACCCGCATCCAAAGGTTGCGACCAGTGAAATCTACACGTTTATTTCGTTCACTTTAGTTTCGCCTATCGAGAGCAGATGAACGAACAAGACCTCTCGACAAGCTAACCTGACTGACATTTAAGACGCGTTCGCAGGTGGTGAACGTGCCCGAGCCTGAACTGAGTTATGCCTTATCCGGTCGCATCAGACCGACTTCCGGTAAGACATTGCTGTAGCTAAAGTTAATTAGGCAGCAAGAGCTAATTCTTGATTAGCATTTGTTTTTGTATAGTCGTTTTAACGAGCTAACCATACAAGCCCGACGTGCATTCAAAGATCTATACAAGCCCCTGTCGAAGCCTGTCGCCCCCATAAGACTGGAGAGGCGAGCATTTGTGCTCGCCTTGCAGACGGTAAGTCTACGATACTCTGATGAAAATAGGAAGGTCGAGGTTGGAAGCAATCATGCTTCCCGCGGAGATGCATAGTGTTAAAGACCTCAGGCATCGCGATCCGGGGCGTTTTAATGTCACACTGTCAACAGTGGCGGGGTTTAGAGTATAAGTAGTATTTCCAATTCTTGCCGAGATCTCAAATGAAAAAAGTCTTGATAGCCACGAGTTTCAAATTGTTACTTTGCCTGCTGTACGCATCAACGTCTAACGCTCAACAATCAATTGAAGGACATTGGGAAGGGACGATGATCCGTGAGGGGTCAAACCTGCCTGTGAGCTTTGATTTCACAAAGGAAGAGGCTGGACTCAAGGCCAGCTTTAATTCTCTCACTCAGCGCGCGGCGGGAATACCTATTCGGAGTGTTCGCTTTATGGCTTC